>CAIXSC010000330.1 GCA_903921945.1 uncultured Planctomycetaceae bacterium | reverse complement strand
TTGTTGATGGCCATCGTCGGTTGCGGCACTGGGGATCGCCCCGAGGGGGCCCCACGATCACCCGCCAGTGAACAGGCTTCGGCCGCGACTCCCAGCAAGGCCAGGAGCGCTCCGGAAAGTGCCGCGAGTGGTTCGCGAGGAGTGACGGAAAAGGTTGCGGTGGCGGGCTTGGCCGCGAAAGGTGTCGCGGGTGCGGAGGCTGGACGAGGCGCCGCGCGTCCGGTGGGACAGGCAAGGTTCACGGATGTGGCCGCGGAAGTGGGGCTGGATGCCACCTATCGCAACGGCGAGTCCGGCCGGTTACTGATGGTGGAGGCGATCGGTGGCGGTGCCGGGTGGCTGGATTACGATGCCGATGGGCGTCCCGATCTTTATCTGGTGCAGGGGGGGGATCCAACACGCTCGGGTGATGCGGACCAGCCGAGCGATAGGTTGTGGCGGCAATCGCCGACGGGGCGATTCGAGGATGTTTCCGAGGCGGCTGGCATCATCGAGCCGTTTTACGGCCAAGGCGTGTCTGTAGCCGACTTCGATGGCGATGGGTTCGACGACGTGTATGTCACCAACGTTGGACGCAACACGCTGTGGAAAAACCAGGGAGACGGCACGTTTGACGATGCGACCGAGGCGGCCGGTCTGAGCGAACCGCGTTGGAGCAGTTCCTCGGCGTGGGGAGATCTCGATGGAGACGGGGATCTCGATCTCTATGTCGCGAACTATTGCGACTACGACGTGCGCAAGCCGCAACCCTGCGACAAGAATGGCCAACCTCACATCTGCTATCCACTGGATGTGCCGGCGGCGCCGGACGAATGTTTCATCAACCGAGGGGACGGCACCTTTGCGGCCGAGGCCGCGCAACGCGGGCTGGCGGTTGAACCTGGCCGCGGGTTAGGGGTGGCGATCGCCGATTTTGACAACGACGGCGATTCCGATATCTACATCGCCAACGACATGTCGGCGAATTTTCTCTTCATCAATCAAGGTGGCGGCCGGTTTCGCGAGTCGGCCGTGCTGCTGGGTTGCGCGTTCGACCGCAATGGAGCGGCGCAAGCCAGCATGGGAGTGGCATGCGGCGATTACGATGGCAACGGCACTTTGGATCTCTATTGCACCCACTTCCATCAGGACTTCAATACGCTCTACCAAAACCTGGGCACGAGCGGCATGCGGGATGTGACAAGCCTCGTGGGATTGGTCGCGCCAACGCTGCCCTTTCTCGGCTTCGGGACGGTGATGCAAGATTTCGATCGCGATGGCCGGCAGGAATTGCTCGTGGCCAACGGCCACATCGAACGGATCGTCGTCCGTGGCCAAACGGTCTACGAGATGACGCCGCAGTTGTTTGCCTACGATGGGAAGCGTTTCCAGGAGACGACGGCGGGCGCGGGGCCCTATTTCCGCGAACGTCGTTTGGGCCGCGGAGTGGCGACCGCCGATTTCGACGGCGATGGCGACATCGATGTCTGCCTCGTGAACCAAAACGCGCCGGTCGCCTTGCTTCGCAACGACTCGCCGTCAGCGCGTGGCGTGGCCTTCGCCTTCCGCGGCAGCGGTCTCAACCGACGGGGCGTCGGGGCGCGCGTGACGGTCGAGTCCGTTGGCGAGTCCGTTGGCGAGTCCGGCGGCGAGTCCGGCGGTCGATGGATGCAGGAGTTGGCAGGCGGGACGAGCTTCGCTTCAGCGCATCAACCGCTGCTTGTTTTCGGACTCGGGGTGTCTGGCGGTGAAACGAAAGGCACCGTTAGGGCCACGGTGCGGTGGCCGGGTGGCGCGACCCAAGTGCTCGAGGATGTTCCCTTGGGGCGAACGGTTTCACTTACAGAACCGCC
>CAIXSC010000329.1 GCA_903921945.1 uncultured Planctomycetaceae bacterium | reverse complement strand
CAGAAAAGAGTCCTGACACCTTTTCTTTACGCTCCACCACAGCCGCTGCTCAATTGTTGGTCCATCCGGGATTCGTGTGGGTCCCGCCGAAGATTCGCGCCTCGCCGAACTTCCGCGCCACGGCGACAGCCGGCCCGGCGCAAGCCGGACCGGCGACAGGCGCCCCCTGCGACTCCTGCGACGGCGACCCACAGGAAACCCAGAAGGACCTAACAAATGGCCTCCGAGCCGTCACAAAGGCCTGCCGATTGTCATCACTTCATCGTTTCGGTGACGGCCCCTTTGGCCTGCACGTGACGGCGGAAAACGCGATCGCCCAAGGTGATGTACAGCCATGCGCGTTCCGGGCCTGCCAATACGCAACTGGCGAGCGGTTTCGCCATCGCCTCCGGGGCGATCAGCCACTTCGGCAGCAATCCGCATTCGCGGCCCCCAGCGTCGAACACTTGCACCCCCAAGGCCGTGGTTACGTAGAAACGTCCCTGCTCGTCGCTGGTCGAGCCATCGCCGCCCGAAGCGGCCAGGCGCGGCGGCGGCTCATTGAATTTGAACTCCCCTTTCGCGTCGATCGGCAAACGCAGCGACATGGTCGGGGCTTTGCCTTCCAGGTTCCCGTCCGCGGCAATGCGGAATAGCCACCCGGCGTTGCCCCGGTAATCGCTGACCATCAATGTGGCTTGGTCGGGCGATAACGCGATGCCGTTGGGCGCGGTGATTCCTTTGTCGACGACCCGAGTTTCTCCCGTCTTCGGATCGATCCAGACGACTTCCTGTTTGCCGGTTTGAGTGAAGTACACGTGGCCTCGGCGAGTGACCACGAGATCGTTCGGTTGCACATCGGCCGCGAGCACCGTGACCTGTCCGCCAGCGGCCAAGTCGAACGCGACGACTTGCCGGTCTTTGGGCAAGCAGGCGTACAACCGGCCATCCGGTCCGAATTTCAGTCCGCTGGCGCCCCGCTCAAGAACTGTCTCGCTCTTCCCGTCATGTCCTACGCGCACGATCCGATTGGCTTTCAAGTCGCTGTAGTAAAAATTGCCGGCGGCGTCGGCGCAAGCTCCGTCGGCGAACCCCAGTCCATCCGCGACCAATTCCCAACCTTGGCCTTCGATCAGCAGTTTGAGTAGCGTCAAATCGCCGCCCAGATCCTGCTTGGTCGACGTCGACGGTGTGGGCCGATCCTTCCGCCAAAGCCATCGCAGCGCGTCCGGAAACAGACTCCCGCCGTGCTGCGAGTTGTGCGCGTAGCCTTCGGCGTAGTCGAAACGGACGTCGTATCCCATATACCGAAGAGCCTTGTGCATCTCCTGGTTCGCCAAGGGCCAGTTGCCGAATTTGTTGTCGAGATCGCCGCTAGTGTCTTCCAGATAGACGCGAAGCGGTTGCCGCTCGGTCTTGCGGATCAGCGAGGGATAGATGTCGCCACCGCGAAGATTGACGAACGAGCCGATGGTCGAGAGCACTTTCCGGAACTGGTCGGGACGTTCCCAGGCAACCGTGAACGAGCAGATTCCGCCACTGGAGGCTCCGCAGATCCCGCGATGCTCGGGATCGTCGCTGATCGACCACCGTTTCTTGAGTTCGGGGACGATCTCTTCGATCAGGAAACGGGCGTAGCGGTCGCCCAAAGAATCGTATTCGAGGCTGCGATTGCTCGCGCGCCATTTCACCTCGCGGTACGCTTCGCCTTGGCTGGCGTCGTGTCCCGGATTGATGAAGACGGCGATCGTTACCGGCATCTCGCCACGATGAATGAGGTTGTCGAACACGGTCGGCACGCGCCAATGGCCCTTGAGCGACAGGTAGTCGTGGCCGTCCTGGAATACCATCAACGCCGCCGGAGCGTCGGCGCGGTATTGGGCGGGAATGTAAACCGACCAATCGCGCACGGTGCCGGCGAAGACCTGGGACTTCCAGGCCGGCATGGCGATCACTTCGCCGCGGGGCGTGCCCGCTTGCGGTTCATGGTCGGGCGATGGCTGAAAGCCCTGGGCGGCGGCCTCGCGAGTGAACACGGTCGAACCGCATCGAGCCGCCAGTCCGCCGCTCGGCGCCAATCCGCTCAAGAGCGTCGCGATGACCCCGCAGACGGCGCCAAGCAACGTGACGCGAGCGGATGGCAAGAAGCTGGAGCGTCTGTCTTTTCCGAGCACAAAGAATCCCTGCATTTCAGCCTCGATCACAGCCTGGGCGAGAGCGCGGTGGGAACGAATCGCGACGGACGCGCCGTTCAGCCCGCCGGCTCGGCGGACCGCGTGATACTCTGGACTTTCCCGGTACACGTTGCAAGGGGCGTTGCCAGCGTGGTGCCGGCGTGGTGCCGGGGAGGTGCCAGCGTGGTGCCGGGGAGGTGCCGGGGAGGTGCGGCGGGCGGTTGGAGGGCGTTGCGGCGGACGCCGTTTGTCGGTTTTTTTCAAAAAAATCCGCTTCGGCGTGCCCGCTTTGGCAGCCATTTCGCGATCTATGGAATGGAATCGTCGTGTGGTAGTTTGTCGCGCTCGCGTGGACGTCCAGCAAGCCGTACGCGCGGCGCCCGGAATGGCAGGAGGTCGGCATGTCGCTTTCGTTTGGAAAAACGCCCGCGCAGTTGCTGTCGACGCCGGTCCACGCGCTCAACGGCGTGCGCAAGAACATCGCTCCGCTGTTGGGGAAACTCGGCCTGCGCACCGTCCGCGATGTGCTGTTCTTCTTTCCCCGCGGCTACGAGGACATGAGCGAAGTGCGGTCGCTGGCGACGCTGGTGGAAGGATCGCCCACGAGCGTGATCGGGACGGTCGCCGAAGTTGAACTGCGGGGGACCGGGCCGGGCAAAACCATTCTCGGGGTGCTGCTGCGCGACGACCATTGGCATCTGCGGGCGGTCTACTTCAATCAGCCGTTCCAACAGCGGCATTTCATCAAAGGCAACCGCGTGATGCTGTCGGGCGTGCCGCGACGCCACGGCATGACTTGGGAGATGACCCATCCTCATGTGACACCGCTGGCGGCGATCGAGCGGCCCGAAACGGGACAAATCTGGCCCGTTTACAGTTTGACGGAAGGACTGACGCAACCTGTGATGCGTCAAATCGTCCACGGCGCGCTCGACACGTATGCGCCACTGCTCGAAGAGACCCTTCCCGAGGATCTGTTGGACCGCGACCGGCTATGGCCGATCCATGCCGCGTTGCCACAGCTCCACCGCCCCACGTCGCGGGACAGCCTCGAAGCGGCGCGGCGGCGATTCATCTTCCAGGAATTGCTGGTGATGCAGTTGGCGTTGGCGATGCGTCGCGAACGCGCGAGCCGCGACGCCCGCGCCGTGCCGTTGCCGCTGACCGAACGGATCGCCGCCCGCATCGCGGACGTGTTGGCGCACACGCCCACGCCCGACCAGTCGCAAGCGATTCGCGAGATTGCCGCCGATTTGGCTCGAGATCGACCGATGAACCGGCTGCTGCAGGGCGATGTCGGCACTGGCAAGACGCTGGTGGCCCAGTACGCGCTGCTGATCGCGGTCGCTCATGGCTATCAAGCGGCCCTCATGGCGCCAACCGAGGTGCTTGCCCGTCAACATGCCCGCACACTCGCGGCCAGCCTGGCCAGCAGCCGGGTTCGCATCGGATTGCTGACTGGCTCGATATCCGCCCATGAGCGCCGCGAACTGTTGTCGCGCATTCAAGCCGGCGAAGTCGATTTGATTGTGGGGACGCATGCGGTGGTGCACGCGATCGAACGCGCTCAGGCTTCATTCGCGCGGCTGGGGCTGGTGGTCATCGACGAGCAGCACAAATTTGGCGTTCGGCAACGCGCGCTGTTGAAGCAGGCGGCGATCGCGCCGCATTACCTGGTGATGACCGCCACTCCGATTCCCCGCACCATTGCCATGTCGCTTTACGGCGATCTGGATGTGTCGATCCTCCGCCAGCCACCTCCCGGACGCCAGAATGTCCACACTTATCACGTGGACGCGTCGCAACGCGAACGCTGGTGGGAGTTCTTACGGAAAAAGTTGAACGAAGGCCGGCAAGCGTACGTGATCGCCCCGCGCGTCGACGAGGAGGCCGAGGACGAAACGGTATTGGAGGCCGGATTCGTCGCTGACGTGGCGGCCGACCTGTCCACGAGTGATGCGGGAATCGCGGGAATCGCGGGAATCGCCGCAGTCGCGGGAATCGCGGGCGTCGCGGGGGACGGCGACTCCGTCAACGCGGCCGATGCGGCCGACGCGAGCGGCGCGGCCGTTGCCGCGCCGCCATCAGAGGCGGCCCAAGAATCGATGGCCGCCAGCGGACCGGTTCCCACGGAGAACCATGGCATGGATGCTGGCGCGGCCATGCCATCCTACGCGGATGCCAGTGCGGCGGCCGACACCGCCGCGGACGCGTCCAGTGGCTCGCCGGCAGTGCAGGGGGAGTCAGCCCCTAAACGCGGGCTGGCAAGCGTCAAACGTCTGTACGAGGAACTATCGCAGGGGGTGTTGGCGGGCTTTACCTTGGATTTGGTCCACGGTCGGTTGACGGCTGTGGATAAAGACGCGGCGATGGAGCGATTCCGAGCCGGGACGACTCAGGTGCTGGTCGCCACCTCGGTCGTCGAGGTCGGGGTGGATGTCGCCAACGCGACGCTGATGGTCATCGAGGACGGCAATCAGTTCGGCCTTTCGCAACTGCATCAATTGCGCGGGCGAGTGAGCCGGGGTCGGTATCCGGGGTATGTCGCGGTGTTCGCCGACGCGAAGTCCGCCGATGCGCGGCGCCGGCTGGCGGCGTTATGCGCGACGCGGGACGGTTTCGAGTTAGCGGAAATCGACTTTCAATTGCGGGGACCGGGGGATTTGTTTGGCACGCGACAGCATGGCCTGCCACCGCTGCGAATCGCGGACTTCCAGCGGGACGGCGCGGTGATGGCGGAAGCTCGCGAGTCAGCGCGGCGCGTGGTCTCGGCCGATCCCGGACTGGACGCCCCGCCGTACGCTCGGCTACGCAAGATGGTACTCGGACGTTACGGACGAGCCTTGGACCTGGGCGATGTGGGCTGATCCGGGAGTTCCACCGGCAATCCGAGTCGTGTGGCGAGTTCGGCGAGTGGCTTGCGGACGTCGCCGGGCAGCGGGATGCCTTGTTGTTCGGCGAGTCGTCGGGCTTGCCATTCCCGTTCGCCAGGAACTTGGACGCGGTCGATGCCGGCGGCCGTGGGAGCCCGATGGACTTCGTCAATCAGGTAATCGACGCGACTCTGGAAATCGGGCGTCATGGTGGCCGGGTCGATGGCGATGAACGCGGCACCATGGCCGGTTGGCGTTTCCGCCGCGCCCCACATCCAATTGCCGATCTGCCACATCATCGAGGCGCCGCTGAGCGCGCCCGCAAGGGACTCGGCGAGCAGTCCGATTCCGTAGCCTTTATGGCCGGCGGCGGGCGCCAACGCGGCGTTGTCCGGATACAAATGGCCGTTGGTGGTTGGCTGCCCCTCCTTGTCCACAAGCCAGTCAGCCGGGATCGGTTTTCCAAGCGATCGGGCCGCGTACACTTTGCCGCCCGCCACGGTGCTGGTCGCCATGTCGAGCAGAATCGGATCGTGAGCGCCGGCGGGAATGGCGTACGCCAGCGGATTCGTGCCGGTTACCGCCACGCGGGCGCCCGGCGCGACGACGCTCGGGATGTCATTTCCCACCGCGATGCCGATCAGTCCTTCGCGCGCGGCAAGGCAGGGGAAGTAGCCAATGGCGCCGAAATGATTCCCGTGCTTCACACCGGCATACGCGATGCCCGTGCGGCGCGCCTTGTCGATCGCGACACGCATGGCGAAAGCGCCGCTCACTTGGCCAAGCGCATGGCCGCCGTCGACGATCGCCCAACTTGGCCCGTCACGCTCGACGCGGGGTGTCGCGGTCGCGCGGATTCCGCCGCCTTCCAGTCGCCGCACGTAGCCGGCCAGCAGTTTTGTGCCATGCGTGAAGACACCGCAGGAATCGGCGGTGACGAGCGCGTCGGCGGTGAGGGCCGCGTCGTCGGCCGACACGCCACAGCGAACCAAAACCGACTCGCAGAATCGCCGGAGACTCGCGATGGGCACTTTTTCGGTGGATTCAGCCCACGCAGCCATCGTCGCCGCGAGCGCTGGCGCGGCCGAGTGCGGTGTGGAGGGCGAAGGATCAGCGGGAGCCGGAGTCATGGTTCATTTTCCTGAAGCGCGGGCGGCGAGGCGTTGTGGTAATCCGTCATCCGCTGGTAGGCGGCGGCCACTTCGATCAACCGGTTTTCTTCGCCCGCGCGGCCAACGAATTGAAGGCCGGTAGGCAATCCGCGTTCCCCCAGCCCATTGGGCACGGTGATCGCGGGTATCCCGGCGGCGTTTCCGGGGCCGCCGATGCCGCTCGGACGGAAACCGGCTTGGTATTCACGAAAGCTTCGCGCGATGGGCGGCGCGACCGTGGCCAACGTCGGCGTGACGATCGCGTCGATATCGACGAGCAGTTCGTCGAGGGCCCGCTGCAATTTGCGGCGAATGCGGAACGCGTTGATGTAATCGACGGCGGGGATCATTTGGGCCGCGTAACCGCCGATCCGGTCCTCGGGGGCGGTGAGGTCCCACGTGGAACCGTCCCGCACCATCGGGCCAAACGCGGCCGCCATTTCGCAGGAAATGATCGTGCCGGCGACGAGATCGGAAGGCAGGTCGGGCAGTTTCACTTCGCGGAATTCACCGAGTTCCCGGAGCTTCTCGAGCGAACGATCGAAATTCGCCTGCACTTCGGGTTGCAGCTTCCGGGGTTCGGCGAGCAGCGCCAACCGAAATGGCCGCGCTGGCCGGACGCCGGTGTTGTCGGCCGGCGAGTAGCGATAGGTGGCGTCAAGTGTCGTTTCATCCCGGGGATCCAGGCCCGCGATGGCGTGCAAAACAAGTCCGCAGTCGTCGGCGGTGCGGGCGAGCGGGCCGATTTTGTCCATGGTCCAGCTCAAGGCCATCGCGCCGGCGCGGCTGATACGGCCATAGGTCGGCCGCAGGCCGGTCACGCCACAGTAGCCCGCCGGGGTCATGATGGAACCCCAGGTTTCCGAGCCGATGGCGAACGGCACCAATCCCGCGCCGACCGCCGCGCCGCTGCCGCTCGACGAGCCGCCCGCCCACGAGTCCGGGGCCCATGGATTCAAGCCGGGACCAGTCAGTGCCGCGTTGGCTTGGCGATACCCCATGCCTCCCGCGATCTCGACCATAGCGAGTTTGGCTGCGAGCACCGCTCCGGCTTCGCGCAGCCGCCGCACCACCGTCGCCTCGTCGTTGATCACGCGATTCTTGTACGGCTCGGCTCCCCAGGTCGTCGGGATTCCCAGAGTCGCCAATAGATCTTTGGCTCCGTAGGGGATGCCGTGCAGCGGCCCGCGGTCGCGGCCCGCCTTCAGTTCCCGATCCGCCGCCTCGGCTTGCCCCAAAGCCAACTCGCGAGTGACCGTGACGACCGCGTTGAGCGGCGGTCCCTGCTTCTCCAGCCGGCGCAAAAAGAATTCCGTGAGCTCGACGCTCGTGAATTCCCCCGCCCGCAGCCGTTTGCCAAGTTCTCGGATCGTGGCGAACGCCAGCTTCTTGTCGACTGCCATGAGCGTTCTCCAGAGTTACGAAAGGCCGCCACGACGGTAGGCGCCGAATTGAAAGCCAGGCTCGTCGCCATTCGCGAGCGGCACGGTGGCCAGCAGCAACGAACGCAGTCGATGGCGTTCCAAATCGGAACGCAGCGACTCTTGGACATCGGGGTCGCGGAGCCGCTTGTCCGGGAACCGCGCCAAGAGAAGCTGCAACGCCAAGTCGGCGTCGGCGAGCGGTCCGGGATCGGCCGGCTTCGGTGAAGCCTCGGCTTTCGCGGGCGCATCGGGCTTGGCCGGCGTGTCCGGTTTCGATGGCGGTTCCGGCTTCGCAACGGGCGCCTTCGCAGTCGTTTCCCGGCCTTCCCCGGCCAATGCCGACGATGCTTGGGCGGCCGCGTTCGCGGCGACCGTGAAGCCGGCGCCGGCAGTGGCCAACGCCGCGTTGAAGGACCGGCGGGACATGGGCCGCTTGAGCGGCTCGGGGTGTGAGTCCGTCACGAGATGGCTCCCAAGGGTTCGTTGAGCTGTTGGTTCACGTGGCCTTCAATCGTTCGCTGACCCGGCCGGTGGCTTTGTGGCGCAGGATCAGTTTCACCGCGCCATCGGGCATTCGTTCTTCTTTGAGCAACACGTGGTCGTCGTCGAAATCGCGCAGCGCGGCGACGTTGGGCACGTCTTTCAGGCCGCGCCATTCTTCAAGCTGGACCGGCTCCCAGCGTTTCGATCGCAGCGAAGCGTAGGCGGCGTCCATGACGGCGTTCACGACATAGCCGTCGTAGAACGTTTCGCGGGGGGCGCGGTGCTGGTCGAGCGCGTCGAGCATATCTGTGAACATTTCGACATACCCGAGCGCGCCGGCTTCGTCGCCAACCGGGAAGAGCCAGCCGGTCGTGCCTTCGGCCTTCTCGGCGACGTAGTCGCCCGAACCGCGCGCGGTGAACATCTCCAGCCCTGTCCTCAGCCAGTGATTGAGGAACAGGGTGCCTTCGGTCCCGGACACTTCGTCCCGAAGATCCATGCCGCCGCGAAAGGTCCAGCTCACTTCGAACTGGCCGACGGCGCCGTTTTCATACCGCACCAAGCCGACCGCATGATCTTCCGCTTCGATCGGATGCACCTGCGTATCGCCCCAGCAAACGACCTCGACGGGGCGAATGTCCTTGCCAATGAAGCTGCGGGCGATTTCGATGCAATGGCACCCCAGGTCGATGATCGCGCCTCCACCCGATTGCTCGCGGTCCCAAAACCAGGCGCTGTGCGGGCCGGGATGTGTTTCGCGGGACCTGGCCCAAAGCACTTTTCCCAAGGCGCCGCGGCGCACGGAATCGAGCGCCTTCAGCGTCTTGGGCGTGTAGACCAGATCCTCCAGGTAACCCGCGAAGACGCCCGCCTGTTCGACAGCTCGCAACATACGCAACGCTTCCGGAGCCGTTCGAGCCAGCGGTTTGGTGCAGAGCACCGCCTTGCCGGCCCGCGCCGCTTCGAGGACGGCTTCCTCATGGCGATGATTCGGCAAGCCCACCACCACCACGTCCGATTCGCTGTCGTGAATCGCTTCGCGCAGGTCGGTCGACCAACGCGGAATGCTCCATTGTTCCGCGAACTGCCGCGCCCGCTCGGGACTGCGCGAGTAGACATTCACCACTCGGTCGCGGCTCCGCTGACCTTGCAGCACCATCGTGTAGAACATGCCGATCAGGCCCGTGCCGAGCAGTGTGATCTTGCGCATTGCGCCTCCTGGTTTCCGTGTGGCGAGCATCTTGGCGAAGGCCCCGAGCGCCCGCAAGACGGGCGACTACCGCTCCAGCGATTCGCCGGCCGCCGTCGGGCGCTGGCCCGATTCCAGGAACGCGCTGAGCAACACTTGCGCGGCGAGTTGGTCGCGACGGGCTTGCCGGCGTTTCTTGGTCAGCCGGCCCTGGGCCATGAAATCGTCCGCGGCGGCCGACGAGTACCGTTCATCGAAGAACACGACCGGCTTGCCCGTCGCCTCCGCCAGCCACCGGCCGAAACGCCGCGCCTCCAGCGATTTGGGACTTTCATCGCCGCTCGGGAAGAGCGGCAAGCCGACCACAAAACCCGCAATCCGCTCGGCGGAGGCGAAGCGAACAAAGAACGCCGCGTCGACCGCCGCCGAGCGACGCTCGTAGGTGTCCCACGGACTGGCCAGCCGCCGGTCCGGATCTGTCACGGCCAAGCCGATCCGCACCGTGCCGTAGTCGACGCCGGCGATCCGACCATCCACGGGCCACGGCGCCGTCGCCGCCATTTCACTGTCACTCATCGATCGGCTCGCGGGCGCCATCCACACGGAACTGGCCATTTCGCAAAAACCGCAGCACGGCTTCTTGGACCGCCGTTTCCGAGAGCATTTGCGAGTGGCGAAACGGGACGAGCAAGAAGTCCCGGGCGCCGCGGAGCTTGGTCTCCTCCACCCGCACGACAAGATCGTCGTCGCCTGGAAGCAGCGGGTTGAGCCCGCGGCCGTCGCCCGTGCCGCCAGCCACGATCCCGAATTCACATGGAGGCGTTGCCAGGTTGCCAACCAGTTGGTCCCAGTTTCCGCCAAGCGCTTCGCCGCTTCGTCCCGTGACCAGTCCAAAAATTCCCGTGCCATGCAACCGCTTGGCGATCATCGCGCCGTTGTTCGGCGGCCCCAGCATGACGATGCGGTGCGGAGCTGGCCGCTTGGGCTTCGCGCCCGGCCCCGGAGGCGCGGCTGCCTGCCCCGGAGGCGCGGCTGCCGGCCCCAGCGATTCTTTCCGGCTGGCTGCCGGCGGTTGGGTTGCCATCGCCACGCGAGCCGCTTCGTCGGCCAAGTAATGCCGCAGAACGATATTGCCGAGGCTATGGCCGACGAAGTTCAATTCCTCGATGTCTCCAAGCCCATCGATGACTTTGCGAAGCGCTTCGGCGTGTTGTTCGATGCCCTCGCGAGTGCTGGCGTAGCCAAAGCGGAGCGGTGTGTAGCCACCTTGCTCGCGCAGCACGTCCGCCAACGGCGTGAGCACCGATTTCGACCGACCCAATCCATGGAGCAGGATGACGACCTTGCCGCGAATCGGTTCCAGACGCTGTTCGGCGGCGACTTGTTGGAACTTGGTGCGGCATTGATCTTCAGTGCCCCAGGCGAGCCGTCGATCCTGGTCGTCGAGTAAACGGTAATGGCCGGAGAGCACGTTGCGTTGAATACGGTATTCGCCGTGGAGAAACTCGTCGGTCCACACCTGGGTGCCACCGAGCGTCGCGGCGACCAGGTTGAGATTGAGCGGTGTTTCGCCCGCAGTGCTCGAAGGGGCGGCTTCGTCTGGCTCGGCTTGCTGAGCGTGGACAGTGGTCGATGGAGTTTTCCCAGAGGCGAGCGAGGCCAAACCAGCGAAAAACGCCGCTAGCGCCAACCTCCATTGGCTACGGCCGGCTGGATGGGGCGATCGAGCGACCCGCGAACTGCTCATCCGTAACCCTCCCGTGCGATGATCGTGAACGACGACTATCGTACACGCGCAACGCGACTTTCGGCAATTCGAAGCGACACGCTTACGAGCGTCCAGCGACGCCGGGGCAGGGGCGGTGGTAGGGGCAAGGGGCACTGGCACGGGCAGGAGCACGGGCAGGAGCACGGGCAGGGGGGAACGCCGTCGTCTCATGTGCAACGCACTACCCGCGGCATCCCTCGAGCTGATCAGGGAACGGGGCGATCGCTTAACGCGGCTTGCCTTTCGAGCGGGCTCCAAGCGCCGCGCCAGGCCCACGCCTCGACGCGACTGTCGGCGAGCCGGAAATGCACGGCGCCGTCGTACGCCGTGCAGCACCACTTTCGGTCCGCCATGGCGGACGTCTCCGCCAGCGGCGCGCCGCGGGACGCCGAACCGCTGATTACGACCCAAGCGGGACTCGCCCAATCGATCAAGCGGTCGGCTCCGCCCGTCACACTGCCGTGATGCGGCGCCATGGCGACCGCATGGTGTTGAGCCGGCTCCTGCAGCAGCCGTTGCAGTCCCGCGCCTTCCAGATCGCCCGGGAGCAACACCGAACCGCTCGGCGTTTCAATCGACAGCACCAAGCTCGCCGCGTTGTCGGTGCGCCAGCGTGTGTCGCCATCCGGGTGAAGCACGCGAACCTGTCCATGACGATCGTTCCACAACCGATCGCCGCGACGCAACGTGCCGCACGAGATTCCGGCCGCATCGATCGCCCGCCGCAGCTCGGCAAGCGCCGGGTCGGGCCGATCGAACATCGCGGGCGACACATGAACGCGACGCACCGCGAATCGCCGCAATAGCTCGGGTAGCGCGTTGTAGTGATCGGTGTCGGCATGAGAGATCACGACGTCGTCGAGCGTTTGCACGCCGCGCGACCACAGCGTGCTCGCGATCGCCCTTGAGCCCGCGGCCGGCCAGCCAAGTCGACCGGCGTCGTACAAGAGGTTTCGTCCATCGGGCCACTCCACCAAGACGCTGGTGCCGTGGCCAACGGCGATGAAGGTCACTCGCAGCGATTCGTCCCGCATCGACCGGGGCACGAACAGCACGCCCGTGACTGCGACGGTCAACAGTGCCCAGCCGTAGCCGCGGCCGGCCGGCATAGCGGTTCCCCATGCCTTCCATGCCAAGGTCGCCACTCCCAGTCCCGCGTAAAAGGCTACGACCGCCCAACGCGGTGGCCCAGGCAGCCAGCAATGTCCCCAGGGCACCGCTTCGCCCCACCGCAGCAGCCGCTCGATGAACCACAGCGATTCGCCACAGATCCAGCCGGTGGATGCCGCCGCCAGCGGCGTCCACGGGGCGAACACCAAGGTCGCGAAGCCGGCGTACAGCGCCACCGCCGCCGGGACGAGCACCAGCGGATTGAGCGGCAACGCGATAAACGACACAAGGTGGAATCGCCAGACCACCAGCGGCGTACTGGTGATCCAAACCTGAAACCCGGTCCAAACCGCTTGAAGCGCCGCCACGCCGAGCCGCCGCGCCAGCCGCGACCACCACGGACGAGCACGCTCCAAGAGCGCGTCGAGCGGTTGGCGGCCTCGCGGTTTACGCCGCCCATGGCGTTCACCACGACTCGCCGTTCCAGCAACCGTGCCATGGACCGGATTGTTTTCGTGATTGGCGTTGCTGCCGTTGTTGGCGTTGGCGCCGTTGCTGTGCCTGGTGCCGTTGTTGGCGTCGTTGCTCTGGCTGGTGCCGTTGCTGTGGCTGGTGCCGTTGCTGTGGCTGGTGCCGTTGTTGGCGACTCCGTGATGGTCGTCTTCCGGGTCGACGGTCTTGCCGCGGCTGTCGGTACACAAGACGGCCACGGCCAAAAAGGAGAGCTGCGTGCCCGTATGAAACAGGCTGGCGGGCTGCACCGCCAACACAATCAGGCCAGCGGCGGCCAACGAGTTGTACGCCATCCCTTGCCGGGCGAGCAGCTTCGCCAAGCAGACGGTGACGACGAGGATCGCCGCCCGGACGACTGGCGCTTCGCCCCCCGTTAGCGCTGCGTAGAACACCGCCAAACCCGCGACAAGCACCAGCGCGAACCGCCGTGGGAGCCAGCCGAGCCGCACGATGGCCCAGAAACCGTACGCGAAGATCGCCACGTTTAGACCGGAAATCGCCAGCAAATGGGCGAGCCCGGTCACAAAAAAGGTGTGGCTCAAGTTGGCATCCAGTTGGCGCCGCGTTCCCAGCAGCAGCGCGGCCGCCAGCGGCGATTGCCCGCGTGTCACATGCTGTTCGAGACTGCGTTCGCACCTGTTGCGGAGTGTGGCGAACCAGCGACTCACCGAGCGGCTCTCGCCACGGCGAATCACCCAGACTCCGGCCGCCGACTTCGCTTGCAACCGCGTGAGCACGCGTCGCGAGCGTTCCGCGAACGCCACGTCGTACTCGTCGGGATTCGCCGGTTCCGCGGGACGGCTCGCCAACGCCAACACACGCAAGAGATCGCCGCTATGCAGGGCCGACGGCAGTGTGGGAAGGCTCAGGCGGCAACGCCCGGCAGCCGTTCGCCAGCGTTGTCCCTCGCGGATCGCCCGGACCAGCACGAGACAATCCTGTTGATCGCCACTGAATTGACGCGCAAGCGGACTAGGCGGAGCGGCCGGAATGGGCTCCGGTTCTGACTCGACTTCCACCTCGATGCAAACGGGACGCGGCACCTCATTCAACTCGGTTGCCAGATCGCCCGGAGGAAACCAACGCCATTGGACCGCGTGCCAGCCGCCGGCCAGTCCGCTGGCCGCCAGAAGTGCGAGCAGGCTGGCCACTCTCGGAAAACGGCACGCCAGTGCCAACGGAGCGGCAGCCAGCCATGACCCGGACATCGCCGCCCAGGCTCCTAGCGGCGGCGTCCACATGGAATCGGCCCAGATTCCGGCCGCGGCGAACGCCAGTAACGACACGAGCGGCTGGCGGGCCCAACCCGCGCCGCCACTAGAACGGGGCTGCATGGAAAACGCTCCCCCCGAACGCCCCTTCCGAGCTGCGGCCCACTGCCGGTCGCAGTTCGGAGACGTTGGGTTGTTGCGAGCGAACCGGAGACGAGCCCCACGTTCCGGATGCTACAGATTCAAATCGTCCAACGCGTCAATCAAACTGTCCAACTCATCCTTCGGCGCTCCCGCCGCCGCTGCCGGTTGCCGCTTGGGAATCCCCTGCGACATACCGACCGCCTCGCGACCCACCGCCACCAGTTGTTCGTCGCGTTCTCGTGCCGCAATCTCCAAGGCGTCCAGGCCCGAATCGGGCGAGCCGAACAGTTTGGAAAGATCGATCTTCAGAGCGCCAGCCGACTCCGCCGCCGCGCCCGCGATGGCCGGCGTCTTGTGCTGCGGAAAGATAATCGCGTTTTCGGGACAGACGCGGCTGCAGGCGGGACACCCCTTCCGGCAGTTGTCCGGTTGTTCCACGAGGATTGTATCCACCTTGTCCACGCCGTAGACGCCGAACAAGCAGAAATCGATGCATTCCATGCAGTTCGTGCAGCGACTGTAGTCGATCACCGGGTACCAGCGGCGATCCGTTTCCTCGACGATTCGCAACGGCTGGCCCGCCACAGGCGACACAGGAAGTGCGGTGAACGCGGGACCAGCGGCTTCTGCGGCGCTAGCGGCGCCACTGGCCACACTGCTTGCCGTGCCACCTGGCACGCCACCCGTCGGGGCCAATGCGACTTCCACTCGACCGGTCGCATGCGAAGTACGAGCGGTGGTGGAGTTGGTCGCGGCCGGCGTCGGCGCTTTCTGGCCGAGCGCGGTATCGTTGGTGGGGTTGACGAAGCGAAACAACGGCTCCTCTTTGGGAGCTCCGCCGAGCCAACCCATCAATTCCACAACCTGCGTCCGGTTCTCCTCGGCGATCCGACGCACCTCGCGGATGAACGGCGCGGCCGCGTTATGCAATCGGAGATCGAGGCAGTAGATGCGACGATCAGGCACTGCCCGTTGATCGATGACCCGAAGTTTGTCTTCGCCGCCGGCGGCGGCATCGGCCTTGGCTTGACGCAGCTCTTCGTCGTCGTCCTCATCGTCCTCGGCTGGCTTCAGCAGGCTGATCCCGGCTTTGCCATGCACGCCGTGGCGATCGAGAATCCAACGCGCCGCGCGTTCGTATAGCCACGACAGAACGACGACCGGCCCGCTGATGCCCTGGAGGGCGAGCACCCCTGTGCCGTCAGCCTTCATGTCATAGAGATGTGGAATGACGATGACTTCGAGCCCCGGCTCCATGAGCAGCTCGGCGACGAGCGTTTCTTCCAGATCCCGTTTCGCCGGATTCTGGCTCTGACCTTGCGAGATAACGACCGTGGTGCGTTTGGCCATGGGAAGCTCGAAGTCCAATCAGAGGGCGGGGGAGCGGCAGGGCGTGCGGCGGTGGCGACCCGACGCACACCCGCGAATTGTAATCAGCACGCGCTACGCTGTCCTAGCAGGGAAGACGCAGCGAGTTTTCGCTCGGTTCGACAGCCAATCGCTTGTCGCTCATCCGTCCGCCCGTTGACGCTCGACCCATTCTTCAAGGGCCTGGAATTGGCGGACGAAATTGTGTTCGGTCGTGCCGAGCGGGCTTTTGAAGAAGCTGGAGAGGAAAGTGAGCAAGCCCGTTTCGCGGCGCCGGGCGGCGAACTCGACGAGTCGCGCGAGGTCGATGACCAGCGGGGCGGCGAGCAGCGAGTCGCAACCCTGCCACGTGAACGTCAACACCATCGGCGTGCCCAGGAATCCTTTGAAGTGGATATGGTCCCAAGCCGTTTTCCAGTCCCCCAAGCTCTCGATGTACTCGATGCTGACCAAGGTCTGCGGGCTGTAACCGAGAATCTGGTGCAGCAGGCGGTCCTTGCTCCGGACCTTGGTCCGTTTGTTGGCTGGATCATCCAGCACCTTGCCATCCATATTTCCGAAGATGTTGTGCCCCACCCAGCTCATCACAGGCAGGTTTCGAGCGGCGAACATCGGGGCCAGGACGCTTTTCATCAGCGTTTCGCCCGTCTTGCCGTCATGGCCCATGTGGCAGACGCCGCGTTCCAGCGCCAGTTCACAGATCGCCGTCGGACCGGAGCCAAGGGACGGCGTGAAATTCACGAACGGAACAGCCATGTCCAGCGCGGCGATGGCGTAGAGCGAACTGGCTGGCAGCGGGCACTTCCGCGCCGGCTTGTCGAGCAGCTTTTCAAGGTCTTTCCAGCGGGCCGGCAATTGGCTCTCGTCGCAAGGCGGTTCGGTCGAGGCGACGTTGATGACGACCAGCGAATCGAGTTGGTTCGCTTCGCGGAAGTTCCGCAAGTCGGCCTGGATCCGTTCGAGCGCCTCGCGGGGTGTTTCCACGCGTTTGCGCAGCGGTTCGTCGGCGAACTTCTCGATCGTCCCGCCCACATTCAGCAGCGTGCCGGGCACGATGTTGCGGTCGATGCGGTCGAGTTCGGCTTTGCAGCGGGCGATAAGCTGATCGTCGATCGCACGGCTCTCGCGGTGCAATTTCATCGCTTCTTCGTAGAGCGTCGCCGTGCGGATCTCATGGCCGCCGATCACGACGTCTTTCCAGGAGAACAGGTCGAGATCCTGGAACAACGGCAACTGGGTGACGAGGCCGGGGTCGCCCGCCAGTCCCTTGCGAAGAGCGACTAAGCCGACAATCACCGTGGTGGCGACGCCACCTTTCGCGCCGATAAGCCAAACGCCTGTCCGCCTGCGAGCCATGGTGGGTTGAGTCTTCCGATTGTCTAGTGGGGTGGGGAGGAATCGCGGGGCCTACCTCGAACCGGATCGTGAAGGTAGCATGATTGTTCACGTCGCCCCTGTAAAGCGTCAGGCCGGGGTTCCCGCTGAAACCGGCCGTTTTCCGGAGTTTTCGCCGTATGTTCGAGTCGTTGTCGATGGCGCCCCCTGATCCGATCCTCGGTCTCAACGAGGCGTTCCGGAAGGATACGAACCCGCGCAAGATTAACTTGAGCGTCGGCGTCTGCAAGGACTCCCAGGGCAGCACGCCGATCTTGGCCAGCGTGAAAGAAGCCGAGCAACGGCTCCTCGTGAACGAGACCAACAAAAGTTACCTCCCGATTGAGGGGTCGGCGAATTACGGCAAGTTCGTGCGCGAACTGCTGTTCGGCGCAGGCCATGAAATCCTTGCGTCAAGCCGCGCGACGACCGCCCAGACTCCGGGGGGCACCGGGGCCTTGAGGGTCGCCGCCGACCTGATCAAACGGAAACTGCCGGTCGGGAAGGTCTGGTTCAGCAAACCGACCTGGGACAACCATCTCAATGTGTTCGCGTCCGCCGGCTTGGCAGTCGACTCCTACGCCTACATCGACGCCGCCGGCCAAGGGCTCGATTTCGCGGCTCTGACGGCCGCCTTGGAAGCGATTCCACGCGGCGACGCCATCTGTCTCCATGCCGGTTGCCACAATCCCACGGGCATTGATCCGACGCCCGAGCAGTGGCAACAGATCGCCGACATCGTTCACGACCGCGGCCTGCTTCCCATCGTCGATTTCGCCTACCAGGGATTCGGCGTGGGAATCGATGAGGACGCGGCGGGACTGCGGCAACTCGCCCGTCCCGGCAAGGAATTGCTCGTCTGCAGCTCGTTCTCGAAGAATTTCGGGTTGTACAACGAGCGGGTCGGCGCGCTGACGATGGTCGCGCCAACGGCCGCCGCCGCCGATGCGGCCCTCAGCCACGCCAAGGTCTGCATTCGCGTGAATTACTCGAATCCCCCGTGCCACGGCGCCGCGATCGTCTCGACCGTGCTCGGCGATATGGCGTTGCGAGCCCAGTGGGAATCGGAAGTCGCCGAAATGCGGCAACGCATCAGCGGCATGCGGCGGCTATTCGTGGACACCATGAAGCGGAAAGCGCCGAGCCGCGATTTTTCGTTCATCAGCCGTCAACGCGGCATGTTCTCCTTCTCCGGGCTCACGCCACTGCAAGTCGACGAGCTCCGCACCAAGCACGGGATCTACGTTGTCGTCAATGGCGGCCGCATCAACGTCGCCGGCATGACCGAAGGCAACATGGAACAACTGTGCGACGCCATCACCGCCGTGATTGGGTCGGCTGAAGGCAGAAGGCGGATGGCGGAAGGCTTGTCGCCTTTATCCGGTTGGGAATTGCCGGCAATACTCGTAGAGCGCCATGTCTGTGGCGGATGAGACGTTATAGCTGTAAGGCATGCCGTAAACAGGGATTTCGACGGCATCGTCGAGCAGTGCGAGAACGTCTTCCTCCAGGCCCTGACGCTCGTTTCCCACGACCAGCGCTGTGCGGCGAGTGAAGCGGTAGTCGTACAGGCAGACGGAGCCGGTGGTTTGCTCGAGTCCGACCAAGCGATAGCCGGCGGAACGCAAGTCGCGCAAGGCGGGCGAAAGTGTGCGATGGGTTTCCAATCGCACCACGTCCGCGGCGTTCCGAGCAATTTCCGGGTCAAGCTTCGGACGCCCGCACGCCACAACGCGTGTAACGCCGCAGCAGCCGGCTGTCCGGACAATACGAGACAGATTGACATGGCTGCGGAACGGCGCGCAGGCAATCACCAGTTCACGGGGCCGTTCCAGCGCCGCGGGCGGTTTGTGGCGGATGTGGGCGAAGTCGCTCATACCGCTCGATTATGCCACGTCCTCGCCCGCTTCGCCGCTGGGCATGTCCCCTGACTCGCCACTCGGTGGACTTGCGGCTCCTTCATCCTTTGGGGGCGCGTCTCCGAGGGAAGGCGGTAGCTCATCGGATAAGCGGTTGAGCGTATCGCCCGGTTCCGGCTCGGTGCCAAGCGGTTCGATTCCGGTTGGCAGGGTGCCGGTCGATCGCGCCCCGGGTAAGAGCGGATCCGGGTTCTCGGTGGGCTGCGCGGTGGGCGGTGCGGCGGCGATGCCGTCCCACAGCGAGTTCACGAGCTGCTGATACTGAGCGAGCGACGAGCGACGGAGGCGGTAGAAATTGTGTTTGCCGTCCCGTCGCATATCGACGATCGAAGCGTCACGCAGCAGTGCCAGGTGGTGACTGACGGCGGGTTGGCTTTGTTCGAGCAAATCGCAGAGATTGCCGACGTTCAGCTCGGGGACCCCGGTCAGGAAATGAATGATCTGTAGTCGCGTGCCGTCAGACAGTAGCTTGAACAGTTTGACGAGTTTATTGGTGGTGTCATCCGGAAGCGCTTGCACCGGAGGCGTCTCCTTGCGTTCAGAACGCGGACGAGCGGGCGGTTTAGCTATCGCCGTGATCATGGTAACCTTGTGCGAACGAAAGCCCCTTCGCGAGCGTGGTTCGCCTGAGCACCGCGGGAGGACTCCGAGCGGTACTTCAACGCCGATGCCACGGCCGCTAGGCGAGCGACTGGGTTAGGGTGCCAGGAAGCTGGAGATGAGCTGTAAATCCATTCGTTTGCCGACGATGCACTCGCGAACGCGAGCTCATGCAAAACAGCATCGTCGAGCTATCCGTTTAACTGGTCTGCATTGTAACCAGATTGTGATGCGTGGGAATAGCGTCGCCTGCTACAATGCCGAGTCTCGCAGCGTTTGCGGCGTGCCGACGGGGAGATGT
>CAIXSC010000328.1 GCA_903921945.1 uncultured Planctomycetaceae bacterium | reverse complement strand
TGAAGGTCAGTGAACCGAAATTCGCGGTCCCCGCCGACGCGAACAGGATCGCGCCGCTGGTCGCCGTGATTGTGAGCAGACCGCCGACGCTAAACGAATCCGTGTTTGTATCCGTCAGGCTGAAACTGGCCGCGCTCAAATCGGCCGTGCCGCTGACAGCCAAGGTGGCGCCGCCTCCTACCGTGTCGGTCACAACACCCGTTGACGCGAGCGTTAGTGTGCCTGCGGTATTCGTTCCGACGATATCGGTTGCGGAATCCTCTTGAATGGTGACCAAGCCGGAACTGTTGAAAGTCAATGTCGCGGCATTCACGGTTCCGCTGGAACCGATGGTGATCGCACCGCCGCCGCTGGCTGTCAGCGAAAGGCGTGCGCCAACTGCCAGTGTGTTGCTCGCATCCGTAGCGAGGCTAATGACAGTGCCGCTCAACGAGGCGTTGCCTGAGCTCGTGACGCTGGTTCCCACCGTATCCGTAATGGAACCGGCGGAAACGAGCGTCAGCGAGGCTGCGGAATTCACGCCGAAGAGCACGACCGCTGAATCCTCCGTGATCGTTACCGTGTCATTGGAGCTAAAACTGAGCCTCCCGAAATTGACGGTGCCGGCATCCAAGATGGAGATCGCGCCAACCCCGCGGATCGTTATCAGCCCAGCGGACAACCCGGAAATCGTGCCCGTCGTTGAGAATGACGCATCGCCCGCGATACTCAACACGTCGCCCGCGGTATCCCCCAACGTCACGCTGGTACCCGCGATCGCCGCATCGCCCGTGACCGTCAACGACGTCGTGCCGCTCGCAGTGTCCGTGACGGCACCGCTGGACACGAGCGTCAAACTGCCGGCTGTGTTCGTTCCCTTCAGTTCCGTCGCGGAATCTTCGGTGATGGAGACGCTTCCCGTGGTGCCGAAAGTGACCGACCCGAAGAGAACGGAGCCAGCGGCGGCCACCGTGATCGCCCCGCCACCCGTCGCGTTGAAGGTCGCTGTTCCGCCAATCGAAACGGTTTCGCTCGCTTGGTCGGTCAGCGAAATCGAAGTCGCCGAAAGCGTTGCCGCTCCCGTGACCGTCAACGATGTGTTGGCGGCGTCCGTGATCGCGCCCGCCGACGTCAAGGTCAGCGAGCCGACCGAGTTGGCACCGCGGAATTCGGTCGCGGAATCCTCCGTCACGTTCGCGGCCCCGGTGGTGCTCAGAGTGACGCCTTGGAAATTCACAGTGCCCGCCGCGCCGACCGTAATCGTTCCGCCGCTCGTAGCCGCCAGCGATGCCACGCCGGCGACACTCCAGGTGTCACCCGCGTTGTCGGCGATGTTGATGCTCGCAGCTGTAACGGTCGCGTTGCCAGTCAACGTGACCGTCGTGCCGCCGCCGGTGTTGTCCGTCACCGCGCCGCTCGCCGTAATGCTCAGAATGCTCGCGGTATTGGTGTTCCGCAGGTCGACCTTGGAATCCGCGTTCACCGTCACATTGCCCGTGGTTGTGAAGTTCAATCGATTGAGCGTGACG
>CAIXSC010000327.1 GCA_903921945.1 uncultured Planctomycetaceae bacterium | reverse complement strand
CTTTAAGACCGGGGCGTTGTCTGAGCGGGGAATGTGGTAAGAAATAGGTCGTATAGGACCTATAGGACCCATTCGATTGAAACCGAATGGGTTGTATGTGGCCTATTCCAAGCCGGGTGAATAGGTCCCATAGGACCCATAGGTCGTATGGGACCTATTGGACCTATTGGACCTATTGGTCGTATGGGTCCTATAGGTCGTATGGGACCTATTGGTCCTATTGGACCCATTAGCCATCCAAGCCATCCAAGCCCGATCGGTCGTGTGGGTCATCAGGGTCGCCGAAGTCGATTGGCTATCTGGTCTTCACTCCCGCTGCCCGAAGGGTAAGAGGAAACGGTCAAGCGTTGACATCCTCCGGGCGGGCGACCTAAAATTCGCGATTCGGTTTTGACGACAGTTAGGGAACTTAGGTCGCGAGCATCACTTTGGAACAGGCCATACAGAAAGCCGACATCCTGATCGAGGCGATGGGATGGATCCGCCGATTTCGGGACAAAATCACCGTCATTAAGCTCGGCGGCAGCGTCATGGAGAACGAGGACGCGTTGCGGCATGTGCTGCTGGATGTCGTGTTCATGGAAACCGTCGGGATGCGGCCCGTGGTGGTGCATGGCGGCGGGGCGCGGATCAGCCGTGCGATGGACGCCGCGGGCTTGGCGCCGCGGTTCATCCAGGGCCGTCGTTACACCGACGAGGCGACGCTGGCGATCGTCGAACAGGTTTTGGCCTGCGAGACGAACGAGTCGATCGCTCGTGAAATTGAGCGGTTGGGCGGCCGCGCGATGAATTTGAACTTCAACACGACGAATGTGCTGTCCGGGGAAAAGCTGATGCTTCCCGGCGCGGACGGCCAGTTGATCGATCTCGGATTTGTCGGCACGGTGACGGGTGTCGAGCGGCAGGTGATCGAGAATCTGTGCTATGCGGGCCAAGTGCCCGTCATCCCGTCCATGTGCATCGACGCGCAGGGGCAAAAGTACAACGTGAACGCCGACACGGCGGCGATGGCGGTCGCCCAAGCGCTCGGCGCCGAAAAACTGGTCTACATGAGCGACGTGAATGGTGTGCGTCGCGACAAAAACGATCCCAGCACGTTGATCAACACGTTGACCGCGAGCGAAGCGCGGCGATTGATCGCCTCCGGGGTCATCGAAGCGGGCATGATTCCGAAGGTCGAAGCCTGCTTGGAGACGCTCGATAAGGGCGTCCGCAAAATCCACATCATCGACGGGCGGATCCGTCATTCGTTGCTGTTGGAAGTCTACACGACGACGGGTGTCGGCACCGAGATTCTGCGGGATTGACCGCCGTCCCTTGTTCTTTCCCTCGTTTCCTTCCCTGGGAGAAAACGCCTGTGGCCACCGTACTGGACGCCCTCAGTTCGGCCGAGACGGTCGACTTGTTCAAGAAGTACGTGATCGCGAACTACAACCGCTACCCGGTGAATCTGGTTCGCGGCGAAGGCTCGGTGATTTGGGACAGCGAGGGTCATCGCTACCTGGACTTCTTCCCTGGCTGGGGCTGCAATCTGCTCGGCCACTGCCCGCCCTCTGTGGTGCAAGCGGTCCAGGAGCAAGTGGCGACGTTGATCCATGTCCCGAACACGTGGCTGATGGACGTTCAAGGCCGCTGGGCGCAGATGTTGTCCGAGCGAAGCTTTGGGGGCCAAGCGTTCTTCTGCAATTCCGGCGCGGAGGCGAACGAGGCGGCGATCAAGTTGGCTCGACTGCATTCGCCTCCCGGCAAGCACAAGATCATCACCTTTGAAGGCGGCTTCCATGGCCGGACCCTCGGCGCGCTCACCGCGACCGCCCAGCCCAAGTATCACGAAGGACTCGGCCCGTTGGTCGCGGGGTTCGTTTACTGCCCGTGGAACGATTTGGAAGCCGTCACGCGGCTCGTCGACCACGAAACGGCCGCGATCATGATCGAGCCGATCCAGGGGGAAGGCGGGGTGCGAATTCCCTCCCGCGAGTTTCTCGCCGGCCTGCGGCGGCTCTGCGATCAGCACGGACTGCTGCTGATCTTCGACGAAGTGCAAACCGGCTGCGGCCGAACGGGCCACTGGTTCAGCTATCAACGGTTCGGCGTGACGCCCGACATCATGACGTTGGCGAAGTCGCTCTGCGGCGGCATCGCCGGCGGCGCGATGCTGGCCCGGCCCGAGGTGGCTCCCAGCCTTCGACCAGGAATGCACGCGGCGACATTCGGCGGCAACCCGATCGCCTCGCGAGCCGGCATCGCAACGCTGGAGGCGATCGAACAACAAGGACTGCTCGAAGGCGCCAACCAACTGGAACGGCTGTTCCGCGACCGCTTCGAAGCGTTGCGGCAGGAATGCGACATCATCCGCGAAGTGCGGGCCTGCGGCGTGATGATCGGTATCGAACTCTCTGTGGAAGGCGCTCCCGTCGTGAAACGCTGCCTCGAACAACGCCTGCTCATCAACTGCACGCAAGGCCGAGTGATCCGGTTGCTGCCGGCGCTGAACATGACGATCGAGCAAGCGGAGGAAGGTTGCGAGATCCTCGCAAACGCGATCCGCGACTTGGCCGGTTGAGCCGCGTGAAAGGGACACCATGACGCGACACCTGTTGGATCTGTTCGAACTTTCGGACGAGGAAGTCGAGCGGGTTTTGGAGTTGTCTTCGCAGCTAAAGCTCAATTACCAACGCGGCATCCGCCAGCCGTTGCTGCCCGGCCGCGTGATGGCGTTGCTGTTCGAAAAGCCGTCGCTCCGCACTCGCGTCAGCTTCGAGACGGCGATGATGCACCTGGGTGGCAACACCTTGTTCCTCGGGGCCGACGTCGGTTGGGGCAAACGCGAACCGACCGCCGACTTCGCCCGCGTGCTCAGTTCGTATGTCGACGTCATCGTGGTCCGGGCGTTCCGCCATCAAGACGTCGAGGAGCTAGCGAGCTACTCGAAGCGGCCCGTCGTGAACGGATTGACCGATCTCGCCCATCCTTGCCAGGCGCTCGCGGACATGCTGACGATCCGGGAACTCCACGGTTCGCTCCGCGACCGGCGTCTCGCGTATGTCGGCGACGCCAACAATGTGGCGGCCAGCTTGGCGGTCGCGTGCGCGAAACTGGGCGTGCGTTTCGCCATCGCCTCGCCCGCCGGCTATCGATTCGACGATGCCTTCCTGTCGCGGTTGAAACAGGCCAAGCCCGGTTTCGAAGTCGAGCAATCGGCCGATCCCCGCGAGGCGGTCCGCGGCGCGCATGCCGTGTACACGGACGTCTGGACCAGCATGGGGCAGGAAGCGGAACGCGAAATACGGATGAAGGCGTTCGCCAACTACCAAGTCGATGCGCCGCTCATGAAGCTGGCGGACCCCGCGGCCTGCTTCCTCCATTGCCTGCCGGCACATCGCGGGGAAGAAGTCGCCGCCGCAGTGATCGACGGCCCTCAAAGCGCCGTGCTCCAGCAGGCTGAGAACCGAATGCACGCCCAAAAGGGATTGCTCGCCTGGCTCCTCGACGCGAAAGTCTAATGCCATGAATGCGAAAGCAGCGGGTAAACGCGGCGGCGCCACGTCCCCAGCCCATGCGTCCCCAGCCCATGCCGCTTCAGCTCATGTGGCGACAGCTCATGTGGCGACTGGGGCTGCGGCCGCGGCGCATTCCGCGGCCGCGGCGACACCGCCGTCCGAGGCGGCGGCCGGTTCGCGAACGGTCGCCATGCCGCAGGTTCGGCCGGTGAAGATCCAACGCCATTTCACTCGCCATTCACCGGGCAGCGTGTTGTACCGAGCAGGCGACACGGTGGTGCTCTGCACGGCCAGTATCGATCCGCAGGTGCCGCCGTGGCTTGCGGGCAAAGGGAAAGGGTGGGTGACGGCCGAATACAACATGCTGCCCAACAGCACCAGCCCGCGGAAGAAGCGGGAACGCGACGGCAAGGTCGACGGCCGAACGAATGAAATCCAGCGGCTGATTGGCCGTAGCCTGCGCGCGGTCGTGGATTTGGAAGCGTTGGGCGAGCGACTGATCACCGTCGATTGCGACGTGCTGCAAGCGGATGGCGGAACCCGAACAGCCAGCATCACGGGTGGTTTCCTGGCGTTGTGCGATGCCGTGCGCATCGTGAAGGCGTTGCTGCCCGATCCACAGCGTTGGCCGCTACGCGACACCGTGGCGGCGGTGAGCGTCGGCATGGTGGATGGCCGAGCGGTGCTGGATTTGGACTATGAGCAGGACGTGTCGGCGGACGTGGACATGAACGTCGTGATGACGGGCAGCGGCCGGTTCGTCGAAATCCAAGGCACGGGCGAAGAAGCGACGTTCAGCGACGAAGAACTCGCCGAATTGCTCGCGTTGGCGAAACTCGGCATCGGCCAGCTCCGCGACCTGCAGCTCAAGACGCTCGGCAAACACTGGCCGTAGCCATCGCCAGTTCGAGCCGTCGCCTGCAGCACTCTTCGGTTCCTCGACGGACAAGATGTCCGTCGTACAAACGGGACGACCGATCGCCGGCCAGCCGGCTGGCAGCAGAGCGATCAGTGCCTGGCACGGATTGGTTCTTTTCGTTGTACGACGGACCTCTTGTCCGTCGCCGCTGCAGCCGGAACTTGTGGAGACCGAAGTTCGCCGAACGTGGCGCGGCCGATCGCCGGCCGGCCGGCTGGCAGAGGAACGATCAGTGCCTGGCACGGATTG
>CAIXSC010000326.1 GCA_903921945.1 uncultured Planctomycetaceae bacterium | reverse complement strand
CTCGCAACGTCCTGGAGAGCTACCACGACGCCCAGCAATCGCTCGACACGATCATGACGCTGTTCGGCACCGGCTACCTGTCGCTCGACCAACGGGCACTTGCCGAAACGATCTACTTCGGTGTCTGCCACAAGATCCGCCGGTTGCTCGAACAGGCCGATTTTGTGCCCGAAGAACTACAGGGGCTCGACGCGACCCTGTCCGACACGTATTTCTGCAATTTCTCGCTTTTTCAGTCGATGCCCGATAGCTGGGCGATCAAGCAACTGTTCCCGGTCACGCCGATCCATCGATTGAACGAACGGCCGACGCATCACGCCGTGCTCGGCGATATCACCTGCGACTCGGACGGGAAGATCGACCAATTCATCGATCGCCGCGACGTGAAGCGGACGTTGCTGCTCCATGAATTCGACGGCCGTCCGTATTACCTGTCGGCGTTCCTGGTCGGCGCCTACCAAGAGATCCTGGGTGACTTGCACAACCTGTTTGGCGACACCAACACGGTCCACGTGGAGCTGAACGCCAAGGGTGAAGTCATCTTGGAAACCATCGTGAAAGGCGAAACGGTCAGCGAGGTTTTGGACTACGTCCAATTCCACGATCGCGATCTGATCCATCGCCTGCAATCCGCGGTCGAGGAGGCGATTCGCCAAGGCCGCATCGACCACAAGCAGGCTGGCCAGTTCGTCAAGTTTTACGAAGCCGGCTTGCAAGGCTACACGTATTTGGAAGAGGCCGGGGCCGAGTAGCCCCGGGCGGGGCCATGCCAGCCAATCTCACGCCGCAATACCACAAGGCCGAGGCCGACTATCGCCGCGCGTCGACGCCCGATGAGGAACTGCGCTGCCTGGAAGTGATGTTGCGGGAAATGCCCAAGCACAAGGGCACCGACAAACTCCAGGCGGAACTCAAGCAAAAGATCAGCAAGGCGCGGCAGGAAGTCGAACAGCATCGGTCGACAAAGAAGTCGTCGCCCGGCATCCGCATTCCCCGCCAGGGCGCCGGCCGCGCCGTGCTGCTCGGCGGCCCGAACTCCGGGAAAAGCCAACTGCTTCGCAGTCTTACTCGCGCGACGCCCGAAGTGGCGCCCTATCCGTTCACCACCCGTGAACCGCTTCCTGGCATGATGCCTTGGGAAGATGTCATGGTGCAGATGATCGACACGCCGCCCATCACGGTCGATGTGTTCGACCCGAATCTGCTGGGACTGGTCCGCGGAGCGGACTTGGCGCTGCTGCTCGTCGATCTTGGTTCGGACGATGGGATCGGCGAGCTGCAAGCGGTGTGGGACCGCTTCCAGAATTCCAAAACCAGACTGGCACGCGAGTCGCACTTGGACGAAGAGGATCTTGGCGTTTCCTATACGCGCACGTTTCTCGTGCCGAACAAGCTTGATCTACCGGAGGCGGCCGACCGGATGGCGCTCATGCGGGAATTCTGCCCGCTCGATCTGGAGGAGTACCCGATTTCCGCCGAACACGGCACGGGACTCGAGACGCTGCGGGACGCCGTTTATCACGCGCTCGACGTGGTCCGCGTCTACACGAAATTGCCGACGAAAAAAGAGCCGGATTACGACCGGCCGTTCACGCTACGCCGCGGCGGCACGCTCTTGGATGTCGCCGAACTGGTGCATCGCGACTTGGCGAAAAACTTCAAGGGGGCCCGCGT
>CAIXSC010000325.1 GCA_903921945.1 uncultured Planctomycetaceae bacterium | reverse complement strand
CGCGGGGCGGGCCGGTGCGATAACGACCGGCCCCGTCGCACCTCTACGGGCACTGTCGATGGATTGCAACTCCGTTAAAAGCTCGATTGCCTCCTCGTAGCTGGACTCGTCATGCCCGACGAGGTCGCGATCAAGATCGTGAGCGTAGTAAGTTCCGGCTCGTTTGTACAACAACACCCGTGACTTGTTGTCTGTTTGGACGGAGCTGGACACCGACGGCCAAGAGTATCGTAGCAACTCGCTGCATTCGCTTAGCCTGGCCAGTAACTGGCTTACGTTGACAAATGCGTCCACTAGGAAGCCCTGGGCGCGAGTCTCCCGCTCGTCGACCGAGTAGGATTCGTGGGTATGGTCGCTGTCAACTTCGCGGGATGCCTTATCTAGCAAAGCGACGACCGAATTGTCAAAGTCCACAAGCAATTCAGGTAGCTCGGCATAAACGGCGGGCGTTTCTCTCGATGGGTCGTCGCGATCGCCTGAGATCTGTAACGCGATTTTAAAGCAATGAGAAATGGAATGCGCGATGGTCAAATGACTGGGCACTGCTGTCGCGTATGGTCCACGCTCGAATAGCAACTCGGTCAATTGCAGCAAAAGCCGATGACGAAGCCAAGCAATCGTAGTCTTCGTGAAATTGAGAAGCGATTCATCTGATTCCAAATCGCCACCATGGAGCACGACTGGCGCATCCTCAATATTCAACGCTCGCTCCATGGCCGGCCGCGTGGCAGCGATCTTCGGCTCGACTGACTGCTGGATGCGCGTTAACGATTCGCGTCGCTGGTCCTCGTATACGAAATCTAATCCACCCTGCAAAGCCATTCGAGCAAATTGAAGTCGACGTCGGATGTTGTCGAGATAATGGGACGCTATTTCTCGATCGTCCACTCGCGACCGGGAGAGCACTGTGTCAAAAGCATCTGTCACATCTTGTCGCGAACTGCAAGAAATGAATGCTTCTAAATGAACAGGCGAAAACTCGCCATCCATGAGTGCCGAATCGTAACACTCATGCCAGGCGATTCGATTCGCTAAGCAAAACCGCGAGAAACTTTCGAGGGTCGGATGGTTGACAAGTTCCTTTGCCGAATCGTGTAGTTGGATGCACGCACGATCCAAATCATAGATAGCCTTGATGATGGCTAGCTGAAACAACGTTGGCTTCCCGAGAGATTTTCCCTCGGATGTCATCAATCCATGCTTCGCAGGCATACCATCACGCTCCCCACGACGCCCGGACGCGGATTTCATACCCCGGCGTCGCCTCACCAAAACTAAGATCCAACCTTCGCGAAAAGCCGCATAGGACTGCGGATTCCTTCACTCGAAAAATCTTATGTTGCTGCCCTGAATTGTGCAAGTGCAGCCTATCGACAACTGCTGGATCGTGTGCGACTTGCGCACCAGTGAAGTTCCCGCCCGTCGTCGCCTGGCGGCACGCAACCCTGCCTTTCTGGACCACTACCGCGATAGCGTTTCCACCACTGAGTCGACGGGAACCGATTCGGGGCGGCGACTACTCGGGATCACGTTCAATGCGGCGGCGATTTCGGCGGGCGAAGCGGCGGCCCCGTCGGGGCGGCGACCGCCTGCGAAGACCACTCGTTGGGCCTCCACGAACGCGGCCAAGTGCGCGATATCGCCGACGTGCTTCAAAATACCGGGCGCGATAATCCCGAGACGCTGTCCTTGATACGGCGACTCGGAAACATAAGTCAGCAGGCCATCCACACAGGCGACCTGGGCGAAGCTTTCTTGCTCCGGTGTCGCGCTGCGCATCGCGCCGCTCGCCAATGCTACCGGTCCCAACTGCTCGACGCCTACGAGTGTTAACTTTCCGGCATCGGTCGGCCCGGCCTTACGCAACGCTCGTGTCGCGGCCGTGATGTCGATCATCCACTGGCCAAGTAGCGGTCGACCGATCCAAAGCGACCATTCCGCCGAGTTATGATCCGGCGCGCGGCCAATCTGATCTCCGGGAATCGCCGTCCGCGCGACTCCCCGGACCTCTGGAGCGTACACATGCCAGCCAGCCGCTACGAAACGCTTGGCGAGCGGACTTTCGAGCGTTTCGAGGGGCGGCCGCGTGTCGACGATCAGGGCGGTCCGCGTCGCCTCCGCGGTCCGCTGGAACCATGCCTCGAGCGCGATTCCCGGTTCGGAATCGTATCGGAGGCGAGTGCGATTCGCGCCTTCGGCGACAGTGGTCACGGGCAACTCAACGGCATCCTTCGATCCAGCAGCCATGGGTAAATTGAGGACGCGATCACGAAGCGCCGCGAGCCTTCCATCGCGAGTCTTGCGCCATACGTCGGCCGGCACCGAATCGGGAAGCGGCGGCAATGCGGCTAGAACCCGGCGCGCCTCGGCGGCGGCGAAGCGCGGCAGGGTGATGTAATCGTCGGGCCGCGAGTCGCCCGGAAAGCATCGAAGCGACTCCGGTTCGACGGTTTTGAGCTCGCCCTCGGGGATCGGCGAGCCATCGCCGCGGCCAGCCAGATGTTTGGTCACCCAGCCATACATCGCCTCGCGCATCGGCCGATTGTAGTCATGGCCCGACTCGATGATCGTATGCCGCACCGCGTCGCCGCGTCCATAATGTTGAAAGATCGTCGAAGCCCGCGCGAGCGATTTCTTGGCCTCGGCAACCGAAAACTGAGGCGCGTCGCCCGTGGCGTTGATCACCATCAGCGCGCGCGGCGCCGACAATCCCAGCAGATCGCCCTCTTCGGCGAATCGCAGGGCGCCGGGAACCACTTCGCACATGCAACAGGCCGCGCCCAGATACGCTTGGTAGTTGCCCACCGAGCAAACCGGAATGGTCGCCGCGACTCGCTCGTCAAGCGTCCCGCAATACATCGATTGATTGCCGCCGCCGCTGGCCCCGGTGACTCCGATCCGCGCCGCATCCACCTCCGGTCGCGAGCGCAAATAGTCGATCGCTCGACTGTTTTCGTACCATTGCACTCCCGCCAATGTCCAGCCACTGGGGAAGAGCAGAGCGCCAGCCATTTCACCATGGTACTCGCCGAGCGCCTTGCCGATCGCCCGCTCGCCGGCCCCGAACGCGTCGACCACCAACACAAAGAAACCAAGCTTCGCGAGTCCGATACAACGTGCCTGAACGACCGGCTCTTGTTTCGCCAAACGCCAGTGGCCATGAACACAGAGCACGGCGGGCCATTTTCCGGCGGCGGTCGCGGTTCCATTCGCCGCGGTCGGTTCCGGCACATAAGCATTGGCTGTCATTCGGATCCCGGGCATGGTCTGTAGCAACAGACGCTCGACGCGGTAACCTTCGTACTGAGTCGTGCCGAGCACTCGCGGTTCCAGCGGGCATGGCGTCACCGGGAACTCGCCCAAGGCGGCCAGGAATCGCTGCCGCAACGTATCTCGCTCGGCTTTCCAGCGATCCGCGTCAGTAGGCCGCGGGTCTCCTCGACGCAGCTCGGCCGCCTGAGCCCGGACGAAAGCCAGAAAGCTGGTTCCTGGAGCCGTCGCAGCCGGCTCGGCCCCAACCGCGCCGCCTGGGCTGTAACTCCACCCGGCAAGGCTCGCGCCCATTGCGTTCGCAAGAACGACCATCCACGCAAAACGATGCAACACGATACGTCTCCTTCGTTGCGGGCCACGATGTTTAGGCGGTTGACTGGGTATGTAAAGACAGGCAATGGGCTTGAAGATGCATTGCGATAAGCGGCTGACGCCAACCTCGACGAACCAGCCCGAGTCCCTTACAAAGCCCTGCCTTCATTTCGAGTCCGTGTTATCGCCTTGTTCAAAATCACGGCGCTTTCGTGGGGCCGCTGTTGGTCGCCGGGGCGGGTGGCGACTTCCGCTCGGCAAGGTAAGCGAGCAGGTCGGCGATTTGTTCGGGCGAAAGATCGCGAAGCTGTTGGTCGGGCATTAAAGACTGTCGGAGTGGAGCGAGCGATTCGAGCTGTTCGCTGGCAATGCGGGTCATGTCGCCTTTCGCATCGCGAAGCGTCACGGATTGGGGATTGCGGTCGACGAGCATGCCGGTCAGTGTTCGGCCGTCGTCGAGCTGGGCGACATACGCCACATACCGCGGCTCGATGATCCTGGATGGGTCGAGAATCTGGTCGAGCAAGGGACCGCGAGGATATTTGCTGCCTATGTTGCTCAGATCGGGGCCTAGCGGACTGCCGACGCCATCAATGCGATGGCAGTTTTTGCACTGCACGGATGCGGTTTCAAAAAAGAGTCGTCGACCGCGGGACGCGTCGCCGGAAAGCGCGAGAATCCGGGTGGGATCGAGCGGCGCAGCGGGCCGCTGTGGACGGAATTCGGGCGGCTGCAACGGTGCGAACAGGTCACGAATGCCGGGGGGGACATCTCCACGAGAGGCTGCCAGCAGTTCGGAAGCGGCCGGCTCCGGTAGCGGCGATTCTTGGACCGCTCGGAGCAGAAAGAGTGCGCGACCGGGGTCCGCCAGCAGGTCGCGGATCAAGGTCGCGCGGCGCTGTACCAAGTCGTCAAGCATCGCCTTCTGCGGCGCCGACGGGGTGGACGTTGCGCTACGCGTCGCGATCGACTTCTCTGCCAGGGTTCGCAGTTCTCGCCACTTCGCCTGTTCGTCGCCGCGCTGCGGCAACTCGCGAATCCACCGTTCGATCGCGGCTACGGCCTTCCAGTCGACGGCTTCCGAACCGATGTGTGGCATGCGTCCGGCACCGGTTTTCGCCATGCGATAAAAGAGTGTCGAACGGTAGGGATCGCCGGCGGCGATAATCCGGGCGTCGGGCAGATCAAAGGTGCCTTGACTGGGGCGGACACCCACTGTCTTCGTCGCCTCGATCGGTAGTTCGTACCGCAGTTCGAACGAGGCCGTGCCGCCACCGCCGACTCGATGGCAGTGCGCACAGTTGACGTGGAGATAGGAGCGGACCTTTTGAGCCAGGTCAGCCCCGGGATTGTCCAGGCCAACGAACCGCTCGAAGGTTTCGGCGTGCGACAGCTTGGCACGCCGGACCTGGGAGGGGTTCTCGCGGTTGGGATCGGAATTCGCGGGCTGGGCGGTGTGGGGTGAAGATTGCGGCCCCGCGTCGGGTGGCGGCGGCAGTTCAATGATTCCGAGGTCGCTGAACCATTCCAATTGGCTGGTTGGCTTGCCGGGGCGATCGGTCGGTCGATGAAGCTGGCGAAGATTGAAGCCCAGCGTGAATTCGGCCCAGGGATTATGGCAGCGGGCACATTCGACTCGACTCGCAAACCGCCACGTTAACGTGGGGGACAGAGCTGTTTCCCGGCCGGTGGCATCCACAAGTTCAGCGTCGGTTTGGTTGTCATTCCATGCATAAGAATAGCCACGCCATGCCCGGCCGTCGAAATGGAGAAGCTGTGATTCGACGCGTCGCCAATTTGAGGATTCTTCAGGATTCTTGTTGCCGGTCGGATTGGGGACCGAAAGAGTTTTGATCAACACTGTGTCCGGAGGAAAGCGTTGCTGGCCGCTGAACATCGAGCCGGCCAACGCTTTTTTATTCGGCAGGAACTGGACGGTGCCCGGGCCTGGGATACCGATCCATCGTTCAGCGCGGGCGCCGTCCGACCATTGCTCGACATTCACATCGAACGGCACGACACCGGTCGCCGGCGAGTGGTCGGCGACCGACTGGAAGAGGCCTGTTTCGCTTAGTTTTCGCGGGAAACTGGCGTTCGCATCTTGAGCCGGCACGCGCTCGGGCACGAGCAGCGTGCCGTCATCGTAATCGAGCATAAACAGTTCGCCATCGGGGTCTTCAGCGAATGCCACCAACCTGACGGTTGGCGCGATCACGTCGACCGGCGGGCTTGCTGTCTGCGTCGTTGCATCCCATCGCGACGCCCAAATGCGGCGAGTCTCCCAATCGCCGAAGATATAAGAACCCACAAGTTCGGGGAAGCGTTTGCCACGGTACACATAGCCGCCCGTGATCGAGACGCCGTCAGTATGCGGGATTTCGAGGGTCGGTGGCAGGATTGGCGTGGGGCCCACTTTTCGCTGCGGATGGACAGACTGTCGTCCCTCGACAACGCTCCAACCGTAATTGCCACCCTTTGCCACTCGATAGACAAGCTCCCACAGTTCCCAGCCGACGTCGGCAACCCACAAATCGCCGGTCGCGCGATCGAAACTCATCTTCCACGGATTGCGTAGTCCGTAACACCAGATTTCACCGCGGGCGCCTGGGAGGCCGACAAAAGGATTGTCGGCTGGAATCGAGTACTCCTGTCCACCGCCAACGGGATGGTCGACATCGATTCTGAGGATCGACGACAACAAGTTGCTGACGTCTTGGCCCGCGTCGCGGCCATCCGGTGGATTCGCAAATCCGCCATCCCCCGTCGAAATGTAGAGGCATCCATCGGGACCGAACGCTAAACAGCCGCCGTTGTGCCCTCCCTGCAACCATGTGATGATGATTCGCTCGCTTGCCGGGTCGAGCATCGGTGGATCGGTCTTGGTGACCGTGAAACGGGACACCCGCGTGCCGTCGGGGCGTTGTTGGCCCGAGTTGTCCCGGACAACATAGGTGAGGTAGCAATAGCCGTTTTCCGCGAACCGCGGATGAAAGGCCAGTCCGTACAGTGCCTCCAGTCCCGCGAGGCCGCGGTTATCCACCGGGTAGGCGGAGGATGGCGCGGCTGACTTGGTCTTCGCGAGCAGTTCGGTCAGGTCGAGTGCCTGCGATGCAACCGGAGGAGGCGCGCTGTCGGCGGCGGGCAAGGCGTTGGCGGCGGGCGAAGCACCGGCAGCGGGCGAGGCGTTGGCGGCCTTCTTGGGCAGCGGGAACGAGAACAGTTTGCCGGTTTGTTCGGCGACCCACATCCGGGCTCCGCCGGGTTCCACGGCCAGGGCGACCGGGTTGTGGAAACGCAAGCCGGGGAACGCATTGACCGCGACGAGCGGCGGTGGCGGTTCCGGGGTGCCACGGACCCGCGAACTGCTCCACGGAGTTCGCCGGCCGGGCGTTGGTGGGGAGTCTTCAGCCCGCAGCAAACCCGGGGCCTGGCTCAGACCGCCAGGGAAGTGGGCGGAACCGAACACGGCCAGCCAGGCGAATCCGCAGGCGAATCCGCAGGCGAGCCATGGAATCCAGGGACGAGCACCCTGGAACGCAAGCCATTTCGATCGAGGCGCACGGGCCATCCGGCCGGCGATGACGGATGCGGGAGTAACGGGTGTTCCGCATGATCGTCGCGAATCTTCGAATGAACGGGCCGCCGAATCCATCGAGGTCGCTCCCGAAAAGGGTGATTGGTGAGTGCGGAAAGTGAGGAAAGTGCGGGCTGAGTCACCGATTGCCAGCTTAGGCCGTGTTTCGCGGTGGTTGCAAGCCGACCCCGTTCAGCGGAAACTACCGGCCGCCGATTCGGTGGCCGTGCTTGCCTTAGGGCGGGCATTCTCCACGCGACCGCACCTTGGCCTCTTTTCCGTTCCGAATTATCCACGATTGAGATTCATAGGCGACAGCGATGAAAGCGGCGTACATCGAACAGACTGGGCCAGCGGCGAATATTATCTACGGCGAACTGCCAACTCCTGAACCGCACGGCTCCCAGGTGCTGGTCAAGGTCGGCGCGGTTTCCGTGAATCCGATCGACACCTACATTCGCAACGGAGCGAATTACTGGGAATTGCCGAAGCCGTACATCGTGGGTTCGGACTTGGCCGGGACCGTGGTCGCGACTGGTCCCGACGCCACGCGGTTCAAGGTGGGCGACCGCGTCTGGGGCAGCAATCAGGGACTGATGGGGCGGCAAGGAACGTTCGCCGAATACTGCGCGGTTGATGAATGCTGGCTCTACGGCACGCCGCCGGGTGTGAATGACATGACGGTCGCCGCCTCCGCGCTGGTCGGAATCACCGCCCATCTCGGATTGTTTCAATGTGCCCGGCTGAAGGCGGGCGACCTATTGATGGTCAACGGCGGCGCCGGCGGCGTCGGTTCGATGGTGGTGCAGATGGCGAAAGCGGCTGGCGCTCGAGTGATCGCGACCGCGGGTAGCACCGCCAAATTATCCGCGTGCCGTGATATGGGAGCCGACCTAACGCTCAATTACAAAACAGACGATGTCGCCGCCCATGTCCGCTCGTTCGCCCCGAACGGGGTCGATATTTTTTGGGAAACGACACGCGAGCCCAACTTTGACGCGATTGTTCCGATGTTGGCGGAGCGGGGCCGCATCGTGTTGATGGCGGGTCGTGACGCTCGCCCCGTATTCCCCGTGGGCCCCTTTTATGTCAAAGGCTGCTCGTTGCACGGCTTGTCATGTTTAAAGCGTTTCCCGACGAGCAACGCCGCTGCGCCGACGACATCAACCGCTGGCTCGCCTCCGGCCAAATCCAGCCGCTGATTGGCCGCGTTCTGCCGCTCTCCGAAGCGGCTGCCGCCCATCAATTGCAAGAAGACAACACGCTCCGCAAAGCCGACACGCTGCAAGGCAAAATTGTGCTCAAGCCCGCCTGAGATTCCGTGCTTCGTGCCAAGCGAGCCAATCGTAAGCTAGCGATCATGGGGCCTGTCTCTCGCGAATGCAAAGGGCTGACTTCATGGGGCAGTGGATGTTTGCCCGCCAGCGGGGCGACGACGATCGAAGCGAAGCGAAAGAGGAGATGCTGTTCCAAACCGAACAGGCGGGCGAGGGGGATTATGCGGGATCGGATTCCCTGGTGCGGGAAATCCTGCAAAACGCGCTCGATGCCCGCGCCGACCAGGAACAGGTGCGGTTGCGGTTCTCTTTGCATGAAGCGGATGAAGCCCCGCCGCGCGAGCGGCTATCCCAATACTTCGCACGGCTCCAGGCGCCGCTCGCCAAGCGGCAAATCGACTGCGACGAACACGGCGTGCCCCAACTGCCGTGCCGCTTTCTCGTGGTCGAGGATTTCGGCACCAGGGGACTCGAAGGAGACCCGCAGCGGAATCGCGATCCCGAGGGCGACGATCAACAAGCCTTTTACTGGTTTTGGCGGAACAACTGGCGCAGCGCGAAAACGGGTGAAAAACTTGGGCGCCATGGCCTGGGGAAGACGGTGTTTCGCGCGGCGAGCCGAGTCGGTTGCATGTGGGGCCTGACCATCCGAAAATCGGATCGTCGTCGACTGTTAATGGGCAAGGCGGTCTTGCATCTTCATGAGTATGAAAACCAGGAGTACAAAGCCAACGGCCATTGGTGTTCCGGACAAAATGCTGACGGGCTGGCGCAAGCGATCGAAGACCACGCTGAACTGGCCAAGTTTTCCCGGGAGTGGAAGCTGAGCCGGGCCGATGAACCCGGCTTGTCGGTCGTGTCGCCGTTCGTGCCCGAGGAACTGAATGCCGAAAGGCTGGCCCAAGCGGTCGCGATCCATTTTTTCCTGCCGATTCTTCGCGGCCAGCTTGAGGTGGAAGTGATCGGACGGAAAACCGGGCACGTCGTCCTGGATCAGGAAAGACTGGCGTCCGTCTGTCAAACGATGGCTTGGAATGGACCGGCTCGCTCCAAACGGCATGCCCAGCCGCCCCTGGAATTCGCCCGGCGGTGTATCGCGGCGAAACCCGACGTCGAAACTCCAGTGTTGGGGCAGCAACGGATTCCGGTTTGGAGCGATCCGATCTTTGCCGAGGAACAGCTCGTCACGCTCCGGAAAAAACTTGCCGACGGCGAACGTGTCGGGGTGCGAGTGCGTGTCTATTTGCCGATGAAGAAGGAGCCAGCCAAGGAAGGGGCGTTTGACGTTTGGCTGCAACGTGCCGCCATGGATAAACGCTGCGATGGCTATTTCATTCGCGAGGGAATGACGATCACCAAGATTTCCTCAATGGCCTGCAAACGTGGATACTTCGGTTTGGTCGTGGTGGAAAAGGGACCGCTCGCCGCGATGCTGGGCGATACCGAGGGGCCTTCCCATGAAGATTGGGGGACCGTCGAAGACCGCGCCAATGGAATATGGAAGACATGGAAAGGTCGGAAAGACTTCGTTAAAAAATCGTTGGACGGTCTAGTGGAACTCTTGACCGTGAACTCGACCGCCGCCAATTACGAATTGTTGAGCGACTTTTTCTCGATCGAATCGCCGCGGGGCCGCCAATCCAATCGCAGACCTGGAGAGGATGTGCCGGGCGCGCCGCAGCTTGACATTCCCCAGGTGGCGCCGAAGTGGTATCAAATCGCGCCACGCGCCGGCGGATTTGCGGTTCGCCGCGACCGGAAGGTCGCCATGCCCGCGAACACGGCCTTGCGCGTCGCGGTCGCCTACGACATTCCCCAAGGGGACCCGATCCGCAAATGGAACCCGCTCGACTTCGTCATCGGCGTGGAACAGGGGACCTTGAAGCCGGAGGAACGAGGTTTAATGGCGGTGCCGCAACAGGGGAACATTGTCGAGTTGCGGGACATCGCCGACGATTTTGAATTCTGTGTGGAAGGCTTCGATCCTCATCGCGACCTGTTTGTTCGCGTGGACGAGATCGCCGAAGAGGAGCTGGCGGATTCATGATTAAGCGGGTTAACTTCACCAAACGACGCCGGATTCCCCGCGATCGTGTGCAGATCGAGTTGCTGCCTGGCTTGCCGAGGCGGTTCACCGCGTCCCTGAATCTCGATGGATTGTCTTTGTCGCGCAGCTCCGCCATTTTTCTGGAGGCGATGTGCGCCGGTTCGCCAGTCATCGAACGGTTCCCCTGCGGCGAGGTGCGGCAACCGTTGACGCTCCGCGAGAAGCCATTGGGTGAGATCGAGGGGGAAAACGTCTTCTTTACTCTTAAGGTGGTGGACCGCGCCGAGCGTTTCGGGCGGATCGAAGGGATTGCCGAGAACATTCGTCCCGTCCGGTCGAAGCAGGAACCGGCCGGACGCAAGGCGATATTGCCGATCGAGCCCGCCAAGCTGGGCGAGCAACTTTGGCGGCTGGAATTCCGTCAGGAAAACGTCTTTCTGTTGGTCAATTCCGAAGTGCCGGGGATGGTGGATCGCGCCCATGCCGATCCGCTGTTCTTCGCGCTGGTCTATCCTGAAATCGTTCGCCAAGTGTTGACGCGGGCCTTCCGGGAAAACGCCGAGCCGGAGGAAGAGGAGGAGCGGTGGCCGAGTTATTGGTTGCGGTTTGGAAGGAGTTTGCATCCCGATCGAACCAACCCCGCCGCTCTGATTGAGGAGGAGGACAGGGGCGAATGGATTGACGAGGTCGTGAAAACGTTTTGCGACAAACATCGATTGAAAGATCGATATTTCCAGGCTCTCGGCGGTCTTTCGGAGGGCGAGCCGTGAAGATCCGCCAGTTCAATCGCGAGGGGTTGGCCGAGTTCAAGCGGTTTCTGGCCGATGCTCGCGAAAACCCGCGCCACCCGGTCCGTCGCGAGTTGCTGGAAGACGACCGGCTCACGGAGTTGATCGTTCCGGCGGTGGAAGTCCAGCCGCGTTCCCTTCCGAGACGGGAAGACGCCGCTCGCTATCTCAAGGATCTTTTGAAGCCACTGGGCGACAAGGCCGTGGTGCGAAACGCCGGGCTTTGGTCGTGGTTGACGCTCTTCTTTTTCGACGAAGTCTGCCCGGCGGCCGGTGGGCAGCGTCTCGTGAAGAACGATTATCACTATCTTTACGAGCCCGCGAATGCCAGGCATTCCTACCGGCATTTGTTGTTCATTGCTTGGCGGGTGCAACAGGTGGCGGGTCCGCACACGCAGCTATTCCTTCGCGGGCCGCTCTCGACGCTTGATAAGATGACATCCGAGGTGTTCAAGCGTTTGTATCTGCTCCGGATTCGCTGTTTGTTCGAAGTGCTTGAGCGGCTGTACTGGGACGCGGAGCGGGGGCGGCCGCGGTCGGGGTGCGTGGATTCCCAGCGGGTCCGGCCGGGGGACTTGACGCACCGTCTGCCGAGCCGAATTCGGCAACTCGAAAAGACCTACGACCTCCTGGATATGACCGCGGACCAGCTCTTGGAATTGCTGGGAGACGAGTTTTCGCCGACGCCAGCCGTCCCGGCGACGCTTGACACGGGTCGATCCGCCGTCACAGGCTCGTCCAACCGCCGTCGACCATGAGGTTTTCGCCCGTAATGTAGGCCGAGGCGTCGGAGGCGAGGAACACGACGGCGCCTTGGATATCGTCATTGCCAAGCATGCGTCCGATCGGGACTCGCTTGCAGTACTGTTCCACGAACGGAGCCGGTTGGTGGTTGAAGTAGCCGCCCGGGCTGATGCAATTGGCGCGCACTCCTTGCTTTCCGTAGTAGCAGGCGAGGTACCGAGTGAAATTGATCATGCCCGCTTTAACAAAGTTATAAGTCGGCGGCTGAACCATATCCGTTCCTTCGTAGATGGTTGGATCATTGGAGACCACGCCGTAGATGCTGGAGATGTTAATGATCGAGCCGCGTCCCTTGGCGGTCATGCCGGGCAGGAAAGCTTGGCAGATTTGAAACAGGCCGGCGAAGTCGCCAGCCGCGGATCGCATCCAGGTGTCCGGCGTTTGTTCCTCGAGCCGCCCCGCATGGCCATCGCGGGCCAACGCGCTATTGACCAGCACATCGAGCCGTCCGAAGCGTTCGATCAGTTCGTCGCGCAACCGCAAGATCGACGCGCTGTCGCTCAAATCGACTTGCATTCCATGCGCGTCGTAACCGGCTTGCCGGAGTTCCTCGGCGTACTGCGCGTTGCGGTCCCGCGATCGCGAGGCGGTGATGACGGTAGCGCCGGCCTCCGCCAGTGCCTGGGAAATGCTGCTGCCAAACAGCGGGCCCGCGCCGGCAGTCACCAACGCGATCCGCCCTCGCAAGGAAAACCGATCGAGAATACCCATGTCGACGCTCCGCTCCTGGCTCGAAATAATACGGCTCGTGCTCGTTACCACGGTTGTCCAAAACGGCCGTCATCATAGTCATCCCAGGCGTGTGGCGGCGGCGCCCTGAGCAGGCCTAAAGGGAAGGTGTCCGCGATGGAGAAGGCATGGAGTGGCTGGTCCGCGACGCCATTGTCGGAGCCGCCCGTGCTCGGAATGGCCGGGCTGGGGTTGCTTGGCACCGCATTCGCGGAGCGGGCCTTGGCCGGCGGATGGCGAGTGTCCGGATACGACCCTGATCCGGCGGCGATCGGCCGCTTGCGAGCACTCGGCGGTGAACCGCTGGATTCCCTGGCCGCCATCGCGCGCTGTGCCGACCGCGTGTTGCTGGTCCTTCCCCATGACGGGGTGGCTCGCGAAGTGCTGGACAAGATGCGTTCCGGCTTTCGTCCCGGCGCGATTGTGCTGGACGCGACGACGGGCGATCCCGAGGCGATGGCGGAAATCGGCGAAGCATTGGCCCATGACGGAATCGCCTACTTGGATGCGACCGTCTCCGGCAGCAGCGCGCACGTGCGGGCCGGTGAAGGAGTGCTCATGGTCGGCGGGCCCGAAGCGGCTTTCGCGGCATGTGAGCGTCTGTTTCCCGTCTTGGCTCGACAAACGCTGTACGGCGGCGCTTGCGGCAACGGGGCTCGACTGAAGTTGATCACGAATCTGGTCCTGGGACTCAATCGCGCGGCGCTCGCCGAAGGACTCGTGTTCGCCAGCCGCCTCGGAGTCGACGGCGAACTGGCACTGGCCGCGTTGCGGGCCGGTGTCGCGTACTCGCGTATCATGGATACCAAAGGCGAAAAGATGCTTCGCGACGATTTTGTGCCGCAGGCCAAACTGTCGCAGCACCGCAAGGACGTCGACTTGATGTTGACGGCCGCCGCCCGCCATGGTCAAAACCTGCCACTCACGACGGTGCATCGGGAGTTGCTGTTGTTGGCGGAACGACTGGGGTTGGGCGAATTGGACAACAGCGCTGTCATCATGGCCGTGCGCGAGCAATCGTCCCCGACGACAGAGAGGAATCGCCATGG
>CAIXSC010000324.1 GCA_903921945.1 uncultured Planctomycetaceae bacterium | reverse complement strand
TTCCATGGCGGCTCGCTCGGCTTCTGGTACGACAGCTATCGCGGTCCGTGGACGGTCTCCGCGATGGCCAAGGTGAGCATCGGGTCGATGCTGCAACAGATTCGAATCCGGGGCGAGTCGCAAGCGATCGACGTGGGCGGCGGTACGACAACCTATGTCGGCGGCCTGCTTGCTTCGCGGACCAACATCGGCGAATTCGAACGGCGGGAGACAACGTACATTCCCGAAATCAACCTGTCGCTCAGCCGACAACTGACCAAGCGACTCGAGTTCACGATGGGTTACACGTTCATCTACCTGTCATCGGTCGTGCTCGCCGGCGACCAGATCGATACCAACGTGAACGTCTCGCAACTGTTCGGCGGAGCGGTTGTGCCGCCACAAGATCCGCAGCCACCGCGGTTCGACGACAAGGAATACTTCGTCCATGGCCTGAACCTTGGACTTAACTTCCGGTTCTAACGCGAGGTTTCCATCGCGAACCGATCATCCATCGCGACGCGACGCACTCGGTTCGCTCGCGTCCTGGCCGTGCCGGCTCACCCACACGATCGCCAACACGGCGATCGCCATCACGCCGGCCGCGGCGTAGTAAGGCGCCTCCGGCCGGTACGCGAACAGCGAGACCCCCGCGACCGGTCCGAGAATGCGGGCTAGCGAAGCGACGCTTTGCCCGAGTCCGAGCACTCCGCCTTGTTCGTCCGCTCGGCTGCGCCTTGAGAGCAACGATTGCAGCGATGGATTGACGAACGCGAAGCCCACGACGTCGACCACCATGCCGACGACAAGCAAGTTGAAGCTGCCCCGATAAGCGGCCAATCCGAGCAGCGCGAGACCGATCGAAGCGGTGACGCCGCCCGCCGCCGCCATCAAGCCTTCGGGAAGTTTGTCGGCCAAGCGCCGCACCAGGAAGCCTTGGGCGAGCGTCAACGTCAGTCCCAAAAAGCCGAACACGGCGAAGATCACCACCAGCTTCGTGTCGTCCGGGCTGGAGTAGCCGCGCCGCTGGGCCCAACCGATCAAACCATCCAGCACCGTCGAGCGCCCGGGACCGGCCAGCACCAGGTTTTCCAACTGCAGCGAAAGTGTCGATTCAAAGTTCGCGAACGAAAAGACAGCGATGAACGACGTCAGCAGCAGCAGTCCGATGGTCGGAGTCGCGAGAGCCTGCCGCAACGCGGCGAAATCCAACAACGACCACCGCGGCGCCTTGCGGCGATCTTGCGCGTCGGAGGCATCCGCGGTCGGGCCGGAGTTGGATCGTGTTCCTTCGGAGCGGAGCAGGTCCGCCCTGAGCGACTCGGGGAGTAACACGGCCGCGAGCAAGAACGCGACCAACGACAAGCCGGCGGCCGTGTACCCCGGCCATGGACTGAGCGCGAGTTTTCCGCCAGCTAACAACGACACGACTCCCAGCGAGGGGCCCAAAGTAAAGCCAAGCGCGAACGCGGCCCCGATCAGCGCCATTCCTTTCGCCCGCTTTTCCTTCGGGGTCGAATCGGCGATGTAGGCGGCCGCCGTGGCGATCGTGGCTCCCGCGATACCCGCTCCGATCCGCGTCAAGAACAGCCCCGCGAGGCTGCGAGACACCGTGGCGATGCCGAAGCCGAAGTAGAAAACGGTCGAACCGGCCAGGCCAATCAAGAGGATCGGCCGCCTACCCCAACGGTCGGAGGCCCGTCCCCAGATCGGTAAAAACAGGAACTGCATCGCCGAAAAGCTCGACATTAGCAGGCCCACAACCCATCCCACCCGATGCGACTCCCAGCCATAATCGGCGGCGAACTGTTTTCCGTAGATTGGCAGCAGCGGCAGGACCATCCCGAATCCCAACAGGTCGATAAAGACGGTCAGGAAGATGACCAGCAGGGAACCTTTGCGCGGCGGTTGGCTCATGATGTCGTGGCGGCGGTGAAACGGGAAGGATGTCGAGGCGGGCAATCGCGGCGGATTTCGCGGCCGTAGTCTAACCGAGGTCGGCCGACGAGGGGGGAGGGTGCGCGGGCATGCTTAACGGGTACTACCATCGCCGCGAAGCGGCCCGGGAGCCAGCCGCAACGCGCTCGGAACGCCAACTGGAACAGCTCAACACACTGCTGCAGCGAGTCCTGCCACACAACCGCTTCTACACCGCCAAATTCGACGGCATTCCGCTGCCGTTGGCGACGTTCGACGCGTTCCTCGATCTGCCGTTCACCATCAAAGAGGAACTGGTCTCGGGCCCGCGTGGCCGTGATGGCCACCTCGCCCCGTTATGGGATAGCGATCCCGCCAACCTGATCGCGGCCACCGACGCCGGCTTCGCGCGCAATCTCACCTACCCGCTCGAACGCTACGTGCGGTACCATCGCACCTCGGGCACTCGCGGCCGTCCGCTGGTGGTGCTCGACACGGCCGACGACTGGCAGTGGTGGCTGGAAGGCTGGCAGTTCGTACTCGACACCGCTCAGATCACGGCGGGCGATCGCGTGGTGCTTGCCTTTTCCTTCGGCCCGTTCATTGGCTTCTGGAGCGCCTTCGATGCCGTCGCCCAACGCGGCGCGTTGGCCGCTCCCACCGGCGGCATGAGCACCCTCGCGCGGCTCGACACGATCCGCTCCCTCCGTGCGACGGCCGTGTTTTGCACCCCCAGTTACGCGCTGCGAATGGCGGAAGTGGCGGCCGAGGAGCGTTTCGACTTGCGGGGCTGCGGGGTGAAGACCCTCGTGGTCGCCGGCGAGCCGGGCGGTTCCAATCCGGCCACGCGCCAACGCCTGGAAGAGTCCTGGGGGGCCCGCGTCATCGATCATGCGGGCGCCAGCGAGGCAGGCCCCTGGGGCTTCGCCGCCGCGGACCAATCCGGCCTGCACATCAACGAGAACCACTTCATTGCGGAACTGTTGCGTCCCGGCTCGCGCGAACCGGCCGCTCCCGGTGAACTCGCCGAGCTGGTCCTCACGACGTTGGGACGCGCTGGTTGCCCCGTCATCCGCTACCGCACGGGCGATCTCGTGCGCTGGCGACCCCGCCCGGAACTGGATTGCCAATTCACATTCCTCGACGGCGGAGTGCTCGGCCGCGCCGATGACATGCTGATCATCCGCGGCGTCAATATTTTCCCCAGTTCCATCGAGTCGATTGTCCGCGAACTCCGCCAAGTGGCCGAATACCGTCTCACCGCTCGCCGCCAAGGCGCCATGGACGCGCTGGTCTTGGAAGTGGAAGACCGCGAGGACAACCCGCAAGCGATCGCCAACCTGCTCCACATCCGTCTTGGACTATCGGTCGAAGTGCGAGCGGTCCCGCTGGGCAGCCTGCCGCGGTTCGAAGGGAAAGGCCGAAGGTTTGTCGACGAACGACCTCCCCCCGCGAACTCCACGCCGTAATCCGGCCACCCATTCCGTGTCTCCGTGAGATCATCGGTCGGGGAGCGAACGACTGCGAGCAACATCTCGCGACGGAGCGATGGTTCCTCATGCTGGGACGGATCGCGAGTCCGCTGCATCGCTTGGTTCCCGCCGCCGCTGACTCGAATCCGCGGCGCGTCCAGCGCGGATCCCGCCGAGCATCCATCACGGCGGAGCCACGGCAATGCAAGTGTCAACGCTGCTCGCTACGAGACGGGAGAGGCACGACGCGATGGACCGAACTCCATCGAGGTGTTCACTTTTTGCGGATCGTCTTGACCTGCTCGCCGATCAGGTCGTACACCGACCATGTGTTCCCATCAGGGCCATTGAAAGGGTTAACTTTCAGCACCCCTTCGATCTGAAGGGCGTTCAGCGAGTAATCCGCGGTGGCGGGACCTTTCATCAGTACCCGCACCAGATGGTCCGCTTGTCCGCCCGGTCCGAATTTGCACTCAGTGTTGCGCAGCAAGACAAACTCTTGGATCCCTTTGGTCTGGGACACGCCGCCGTCCATGTACCCGACCAGCCGAACTTTTTTCCCATCAAGTTCGCGGGCGCGGTCGGTGAGCAGGAACTCGCGGAACACCATGTCCGCCTGCATCCCCAGATTCAAGTCATCGAAGGTGATCACCTCGATGCCGTTCTCGCGCACCACAGCCCGGCGCGAAGTCGATTCAATTGGCAAGATATCGCGCTTCGGAGACGCCGGCCCAACCGCCTTGTCGCCCGGTTTGCCTGCCGACTCGGCAATCCCCGGCTTCGTGGCCGTTTCATCTCCCGACGGCCGTCCACCTACGTTGCCCTCCGCGGCTTGCGTTTCCCTCGACTCCGTTGCCCCACGGGCCGTTGGGCTTGCATCCGTCGTCCGTCCGCCCGATTGGGTGCCGTCCGCTGTGCGGGCGCCCGCCTTCAGCACGTCATTCTTCGCTGGTTCGCCTTGGGGTGAGCCGGTCTTCGAATCACCAGCCGACCGCGGCGCGCTGGCGCCACCTGCCGTTGAGCGGGCGGAATCCGGCAGCCCGCGCCGGTCGTCGCCGAGTCGCTGTCCGTCCGATGCACCGCCGGACTGCGAGCCCAACGGGCTGGCGGATGGATCGGCGGATGGATCAGCGGATTGGCCGGCCGCTTGGCTGCTCGAACGACCGTCGCCATCCACTTGGCGGCTGTCCGCCGAGTTCGCTTCGCTGTTGGTGTTCGCGGCCACGGGCGCACTGTCTTTGTATTCGATGCTGCAACCGGTCGCGGCCAGAAGTCCCGCGAGCAACAGCCAGCCGCATACGCGTCGTTCGGGCAAGGGACCCTCGTCAATCAGGCCGCGAAGGATCGAAACGAGCATGGAAAGTCTCCTCGCGGCGGCACGACGACGCGTCCTAGACGCTTTCACTTCGAGACACTTGCAATTCAATCCGCGGACAACTGGTGTGGAATACGTGTTCCGGCCGGACTCAATCCGCTTGGAACATCAACTTCGGTAGGGGCGTCTTAACGCACGAGCTCGGCGACCAAGCGGTAGCAAGCTCCTTGCGATCCATCCGGAGCGACGATTCGCGGGTCGACAGTCAAGACGCCTTTCAGCGATCGCTTGCGCATCGAGTACGACAGCGAGTGGCCGTTGATCAACTGCACATCAATCATGTCGGTCAATTTCGGCTGACCGCCAAAACAACAGGTTCCCATGTCCGGAACCAGCACGAATCGATCGACCGGTCCGGCGCCTTGCACACCCGGATGCACGTAACCCTTGATGAAGATCTTGCGACCGTTCATTTCCAAGGCCGACGGCGGGATCGGCAACTCGGGAAACTCCTTGTCTGGCTGCAGTTCTTGAAACGAGTACCGCTCGTAGCCTTCCGGCAATTCGGTCAGGTACGTGTAAGTGTGCAAACCCGCGCCACTAACGAGCAGCAGCCCGCTTAGCGTAACACCCATCCAGGCCGGCACCTTTCCCGACACTTCGTCTGGGTACAGGCTGATCGCGCGCAGGGCCAGCAGGCCGAAGGCCAGCCCCACCACCGGGACCGCCAACATGCCGACACTG
>CAIXSC010000323.1 GCA_903921945.1 uncultured Planctomycetaceae bacterium | reverse complement strand
GGTGTCGGTGTCAGGTGTCGGTGTCGGTGTCAGGTGTCGGTGTCAGGTGTCAGGTGTCGGTGTCAGGTGTCGGTGTCAGGTGTCAGGTGTCGGTGTCAGGTGTCAGCGGTTACGGGTTGGCAACCGGTTCGCCGCGAATCTGGGCGGCGATGTCCAGGCCAACCTTATCGCTCCATGCCGCGAGCAGCCGCTGATACACCGGGCCGGGGTGGCCGTCGCCAATCGGCAGGCCGTTGATCCGCGTCACCGGCAGCAAACAATAGGGAGTGCTCGCCGTGAAAGCCTCGTCGGCATTGATCACGTTGTACACCTGGAAGTCCCGTTCGACAAACGCGATGTCCAGCTCGCGGGCCAGTTCCATCACCATGCCCCGGCTGATTCCCGGCAAGATGTTGGTCGTCGTGGGCGAAACGATCACGCCCCGTTCGACGATCAAGAAGTTCGAACCACCGGTCTCGGTGACATTACCTTGCAGGTCGAGTAGCAGAGCGGCGGCATCGGGGTCGGCAACCCGGGCCTCTTGGTCCGCCAAGTAGTAGTGCATGCGGCTCCGATATTTCATCTTGGGGTCGTAGCACTGCGGTGGAACATGCCGAATGGACGGGGTCACCAAGTGCTGGCCATGTTCCGCTTTCTTCCGCCATAGTTCGAACGGCATTGGGAACGTGTGCGCGCAGACCGTGGGCGTCGTCCGCGCGGTGCGGCCCGCCGAGCCCGCATACACAGGGAACTCGCCGGCGGTCACGAAATGCACGATCCCCAGTTCGCCACCCGCCGGCAGCAACGCCGCGTTGTGCTCGACCAAACGCAACGTGGCGGCTTCGAATTCCGCAAGCGACATCCCGATGTTCAGCCGCGTGTAGCGAAGCGAGCGGAACAGGCGTTCGAGATGGTCGTGAAGCCGCCACGGACGCTGGCGAAACGTGCGAGTCATTTCCGTGACGGTCGCGCCGAGCACAATCCCCGCGTCGAAGATCGCCAAATGCGCTTGCGACGCGGGCACGAACTGGCCGTTCAAGAACACCGTCGCTTCAATCGCGGTTGTCATGTCACTGGGCGTCCAACGCCTCTCCGATCACTCGATAACCATGGCGGTTGAGCACCGCGATCGCGCCGCGATCGCTCGGGTCTCGCGCCACATCCGCGTACGCCGCCAGCCCGCTATGCAGGGCCTCGAGCGCCTTTTCCAGTTCCGCGATCCGCTTTTCGTCGCCATCGCCTGCCTTGTCGCCGGCCGCCTTGTCGCCGGCCGCATTCGCGGCGCCCGCGTTGCGCAACGCTTCGACGCTTGTCATGTAATGCAATCCGAACTCGAACCGCTTCGCGAAATACAGCGTGAAAAACCGTCCTCCCTGCCGGGCCCGCGTGTTTCCCCGATACATTTCATCCATCGCCGACGCGTAGTTCTTCTTCGCCTTCGCCCACGACTCGGGCGGCGCGGTTCGAGCCAAGAGATGCTTGGTCAACATGTCCGGCCGCGGTTCCGCGAACATCGCGTCGGACTGGTCGAGCAAATCGGTCGCCTCTTCGACCAAGCCGAACCCTTTGATCAGACGCGGCGCCACTTCCTCGCCGGACACCGAATCGACGAGCTCCGTGAGCGCGGCTTGTGGCGTGATTCGCGGATCAAAGGCCGCTCGAGATAGATAATGCAGTCCGGGCGCCAAGTCGCCCGCCATCCAGCTTCTGGCGACGATCCCGCGCCAACCCGCCTTGCGAGCCGCTTCGATCGATCGATGTAGATGCCCCGTTTGCATCTGAGGCACAACTCCAAGCGCGGACGAACCGAGCGGCAAGGACAATTCCGATCGACCGGCGAGCGACTGCTCGGCCGCCCCTACCCATTCGCTGGCCGCCGCGACTCGCCGGGCACTGGATCCGAGCGAAGGCAACACGACGGCGCCCGCCGGAAGCGAACGCGTTCGCAGCGAGTCGGCGGCCGCTTGGTCGACGCCCGCCAACCCTACCAGGCGGACACCGCCGCCGGCTCGCCGCGTGAGCGTTGGTTCCACCGCGAGCTTGAGTGCGAAATCGATCGAGGCCGCCGTCCCCTCGCTGCCCGACGGCTTCCAAGTCTCGGCTCCGCTGACATCCAACAACAGGGCGTCGAGCGCCGGATAGGTTTGCACATAAGCCGACAACTGCGCGACGGCGATGTCGCGAAGCGCGGCGTCGCCAACTGACTGTTGGTCGCTCGGACCGATCGCCAACTGGCCCGGAACGTCGAGCACCCTTGCGCCGGGCAACGCTGCGGCAAACTCACGAGGGAACTCGAGCGGACGGACGAGTAGCGCGGCCTCCATACCCAATTCTTGCGCGCGTTGAATCAGCCCGGCGACCAAGTCACGGCCTGCCGCCAGCCGTTCCGCATACGTGGTGCGCCCGGCGAAATCCGGGTTCTCGAAGAGTGTCGCGCCGCGGAAGGCCGCGCGTCCCGCCGTGTCGCCACTGACCGGATACAGTTGCCCGTGCATCAGTACGGCCGACTGCTTGCGAACGCCGCTAGCCGAATAATCGACAAAGGGCTGCCAGGCGCGCGTTTCGATCACCAGTCGATTGAATTTCATTTTCGCCAACTGGCCGATCAACGAACGCTGCTCCGCCAAGCTCCAGGCCTCCGCGCCGACCGCGTGATCGCCGAGCGTCTGCCAGGCTCGAGTTCGCAATGCGGGCTCCAACAGGCGATCGATTCCCGCCAGTTTGAACGCGGGACGCTGAGCCGGCACGACATCGCCCGTCGGCAAATAGCGCACGCCGAAGTGGTAGCCCACTTCGTAGACGGCCCACAGTGTCGCCACCGGACTGCCGCCGCCGACAAGCAACAGCGGATGCTTGGCTAAAGCCGGCGAGGTGGTTGGCTTGTTCACCGGCAGGGAGTCGACACTGCGCACAAGGTGTCCTTGATCGCTCAGCTTCGGCCAGCCACCCGGCAAACTGCGAGCCGCCGTGGCGATCGCCGGATTCGTCGCCGGGCTTCCCAGCAGAATCAGCGTCGTCGCTTCGGCCTCCGCATCGGCACGCGCGGGCGCTTCGGTCGCGATCGTCACGCGGGCGTCAAACAGCTTGCGGAGCAGTTCCGATAATTCGTTCGCCGCGAATCGCTCCAACGCCGGGGCTTTCGGGCCAATCATCACCGTGACTTGGGGTGTTTTGCCAGGTTCATCGGCGGCACAGGTGGCCGGGCAGGGGAACGCCGATCCACAGGCGGCCAAGTAGGCGAAGACGCAGAGGGCGACGCCCAAGAAACCGCAGCGGAAGGCCCGCTGTCCCGAAACGGGCTTGTTGTTCAGCCCACAGATCGCTGGTGTGTTGGCCATCGACGCAATACCACCTTCGAAGTCGCCGCTATGGCTGCCGCGCATGGGGGAAGCCTCCCTGGAATAGGTTTCGTGATCCGCAATCCGCCATCCGCAATCCGTCGGACCGATCATTCGGCGACGCAGTAGACCTTATCGCGAGTGCGGATGAACAGGCGGCCGTCGGCGATCGATGGGGTTGCGAGGATGTCGTTGCCCATGTCGTTGCGGGCGAGCACTTTCATGGCGGGGCCGTCTTCAAGCACGACGATGAAGCCGTTGCGACCGGCGATGTAGATCTTGCCATCGGCGGCGATTGGCGACGCGTAGTATTCGCCCAGGTTCTTGATCCGCGAAAGTTGCCAGAGCGGTTTGCCGTCGGCGACCTCGAAACAGCTTGAGAGTCCACCCGCTTTGACCACCAACAGGCGGTCGCGGGACACGAGTGGCGAGGAGAGGTTGGAAGGGCTGCGATTCTCGAGGGTCCACATCACGTGGGTTTTGGTGACGTCGCCGCTGCCACCGCCGCGAATCGCCTGGATAATGCTGCCGCCGCCGACTTGGTTGGCCGGATGTTGGAACGCGGTGTCGATTTCATCCGTGCCGATGTAGCCGTCTTTATTGCGATCGCTGGTGTCGAATTTTTCCCAGAACTCCTGCGGCACTTCTTTGCGGGCGAGGATGCCGTCCTGGTTGGTATCCAGCCATTCGAGCAAAGCGAACTTGAGGGTTCGCGTCGCGTCGCCGTAGCTCTGCACCGCCACGTAGATCACGCCGTCCTTCACGACCGGGCTGGTCATGATCGTGCGTAGCATTGTGTTGCACGTCCAACGCTCGGCGCCGGTCGCAGGATCGTACCCCTTTAGTTTTCCCGAACCGGCGACGACCACATCGGTGCGGCCATTCGACTCGCACAACACGGGAATCGAGTAGCCGGCGAGCATTTCGTTGCGTGTCGTCCGCCAGCGGACGGCGCCGGTGGCGGCGTCGAGCGCGACGAGGTAGGGCGCGAGATCATCGTCTTGGCAAAACAGCACCGTATCCTTGTAGACGACTGGCGACGCCGCCGCGCCCCAATCCATCAGATAGGCTGGCTTGGGAAGCTTGGCCTGCCACAGGTCCGCGCCGGTGGCGGCATCCACCGCGATCATCCCCACCGTGCTGAAGTATGCGAACACCCGCTTGCCATCGCTGGCTGGCGTGGACGACGCATGACTGTTGGGCGGCGTGATTCGCGGCAGCACGCCCGTGTCGTAGTCGCGTTTCCATAGCGGCTTGCCTGTCGCCGCGTCATGGGCGAAGAGCGAAAACCGCTGCTCGCCCGTCATAGCCGTGTTGAAGACCCGGCCCGCGGCGATGATCGGCGAACCGATACCGTCCCCCAGCGTCGCTTCCCATTTGACTTTGCTCTGAAACGAAAACTCGATCGGCAACGACGCGCTCGTCGACACGCCGCTCGCATTCACTCCGCGAAACTGCGGCCAATCCTCGGCGCGCCCCGGGGCCTCAAGTTCCACCCCGAGGAGACTCGCCAAGACCGCGAACGCCACCGCAACCGCGAAGATCCGCTTGATCAGACCGGTTGGTGAAAAATGGGTGGAAGCAAGGTTGGATCGGACCACGCGAGTGTTCCCACAGAGTGATAAAGTTACGAGCTGCCCAATGACAGTTCGGGGATCGGCTCGCCGGACTCCAGAATGCGAGTTGGACGGCCGGTGTTGTCGACCAGTGTAAGCGACGGATCGATGCCTAGGTGGCGGTAGACGGTGGCGAGCAAATCCTGGGGTGAGTAAGGACGCTCGGTGGGGTATTCGGCCTTGGCGTTGGTCGCGCCGATGACTTGGCCCATGCGCAATCCGCCCCCCGCGACGAGCGCCGAGTAGGCTTGGGGCCAGTGGTCGCGGCCAGTGCCTTGAGCATTGTGGCTGAGACGCGGCGTCCGGCCGAACTCGCCCATCACGACCACCATGATTCGGCGATCGAGACCGCGGTCGTGGATATCGTCGAGTAGCGTGGCGAGCGCCTCGTCGAGGTATGGCAAGCGGCGTTTCATGAAGTCGGCGAAATGGCCGGGACGCCCGGCGTTCATGATGTGATCGTCCCAGTTCGTGAACTCGGGGCCCGTCTTGGGCGTGTCGACGTACAGGCTGACGACCGCCGAGCCAGCTTCGGCCAATCGTCGGGCCAGCAGACAACCTTGACCCCATAGATGCCGGCCGTAGCGGTCGCGAAGCTTGGCTTGCTCGAGCGACAGATCGAAGGCGGTGGCCACGGTTGGGCTGGTCAGCAGTTCGTAGGCTCGCTCGCGAAAGCGATCGAGCGCTTGCACTCGCGGCGCGGCCAGTTCGTGCGCCCGGCGGAATGGATCGATGACGCCGAGAAGCTGTTTGCGGCTTTGCAGGCGAGTCAGGTCGAGTCCGGCCAGGGAGATTTGCGGCGGGCGATAACTGGCCGCCGACGGATCGCCGATGTCCAGAGCCGCATGTTCGGGTCCGAGGTAGGTCGGCCGAGTCATGTATGGCTTTTGGGGAATGGCGACATACGGCGGCAGCGACGCGCGCCCGCGTCCTCGCAGATGGCTGGTGATCGATCCGAAATCGGGATGCTTGCTTTTGGATTGCGACGTTGGATCGAGCGTTTCGGGACGCTTGCCGGTGAGCGTGACGATGCCGCCGTCGCTGTGGATTCCAACATCGTGATTCAACGAGCGGATGAGCGAAAAGCGATCGGCGATCGCCGCTTGTCGCGGAAAATGTTCGCAGATGTCCATTCCCGCGACCTTGGTGGCGATCGGAGCGAACAGACTGCGATACTCGGTCGGCGCCGTCGGCTTTAGATCATAGGTTTCCAATTGCGACGGTCCGCCGTGCAGGTACAGCAAGATCACGGACGTATCGCGGCGCCCCTGGAGATTCGTGGCAGCGGTCGCTTCTTGCGCCGCGAGTACACGGTCCAAGCCGAGCGCGCCGGGGACCAGGCCGCCGAGCACCGCGCCGCCCACGCGTAGAAACTCGCGGCGGCCCGCCGCGCCGCCCCGCGCGGCATCAGAGGGCCGTCGTACGCTGAACAAGTCGCGACTGGCCATTTCCATACTCATCTCAGACCACTCTCGGGTAACACTAGGTCTTCCGGTGCGTCGAAGGCGAAACCAGCGTCGCAAATAACTCTTTCGCGGCGGAACTGGTTATCGCCTGGAACAATCCGCGGCCAATCGCGCTGCGGATCGCATTCAACCGATTGACCAGCACCGAGACATCGCTTTCCGGTGCGTTTTGCTCAAGAAGCTCCTTGAGCTTGACGAGCAGTTCCTGCTCAAAGGAACTGGTGCCCGCTTGCGATGCGCTGGGGTCGATCCAGTGGCTGGAACGAGAGTCCGAGCTATTCGAGCCAGTTGACAACGCGGCTTCCAAAAAATCCCGAACATCGGCGGCGATCGCGGCGTCGCTGTCGTCGCTTCCGCAGCCAACGGAGAATCCGGACCTTTCTCCAGTCGGTTTGCCGCGAACCGAAGGTAGATTCACTGGGTGCCGCTTTCGCGGCGCTTCCTGAGCGGCCAATCGGACATACCGCTCGGGCTCCGAGGCAAGCAAATCGGTGGCGCGAAAGTCGCGAGCGAGCGTGGCCGCAATCAGATGCAAGTGGTAGGAAACAGAGCCAGGATCGGTCGCGCTTTCCTCCAAAACGGCCAATCTTTCGCCAAAACTCCACTTCGCCTTGTAGGGAATTTTCAAGAGCTCCACGAGTCGTTCCACGGTCGCGTCTTTGCTGCGCCATTGATCGTAGCTAGCTCGCAACGTGTCCAGCACCTTGGGGAGCCACTGTTTGGCGTCGTCTGGCGCATCCCTTTCCTCCCAGCGGGAAAGCAACGGCATGATCAGCGCCTTTCCCGAACTGTAGAAAAAATCTTGCCGCTGCTCGTTGATTCGTTCCGCCATGTAGGCGGTGCCCTGCATGCTTTGATGGTTCGCCGTGAAGACCGAGACGACGATATCGGGAAGATGAATCGTGCAGATACCGCCGATATCCGTGAGGCCGGTGCGGCTGTCGAGGAGGACAAAATCGTAGTCGCGTGTCCATTCCTGGCGGAGCCGCTCGAGAAAATCTCCTAGCGAGTGATGTTCGTACAGCGCCTGCCAATCGAGATTGTGTACGCGACGCACGTAGTCGTCGGCGCCCCGCCCCGCCGGGATCAAATCGATCGTCTTGCCTGTTAGCCCGATCGGCGCCGTATGGACGCAAGACTTCCAGTCGACCGGAATGAACGCTCGACTCATTCCAGCATTCGTTTTGTCATCGTCCCCCACGTTTGTCCGATTGCTCGTCATAGAATTGGCTAACGATATGGCATGGCGGAAGGTCCTGGGACCTACTCTTCGGCACCTCCTGAGGGTACTCCGCCCAACGTCTCCAAAAAAGATGCCAGGTCCCGTTTCCGGTTCGGAAACGGGACT
>CAIXSC010000322.1 GCA_903921945.1 uncultured Planctomycetaceae bacterium | reverse complement strand
CGCCTAGCCACGACGATAGCCACGACGCCTAGCCCCGGACGATGGCGCGTTGTGGTTCGCTGAAAGCGGTTCGCTCGGGCCGGTTCGCTCGAAGCGGTTTGCTCGAAGCGGTTTGCTCGAAGCGGTTTGCTCGAAGCGGTCCGCTCGAAGCGGTTCGCCGCGAGCTTACGCCGCGCCGCACGTTTTCCGTCCACGACACACGCCTCTCGGGACTTCATGGATGACCGTCTTCATTCACACCGCGATCAAGACAGTTCTAGGTGCGGCCAGCCTCATTGCGGCCAGTCTCGTTGCGGCCAGTGTCGCCACGGCCAGTCTCGCTACGGCCAGTGTCGCTACGGCCATCATGGTTGTGGCCATCATGATGGCGGCCGGGGCGAGTGGCCGGGGCGCGAGCGTGGTGGCGGCCGAGCTTGGCAATTTCGAGGCGGCGGTGGCATCGATCCGAGCGACCGATGCGAAGGCTCATATCGACACGCTTGCGGACGACGCGTTCGAAGGACGGGAAGCGGGCAGCCGAGGCGGTCGCGCTGCGGGCGGATACCTCGCGAAATATCTCGCGGATCGCCAACTTCAGGGGGCGGGCGATCCGAATTCGTATTTCCAGGTTTTTGGGGACGGCCATCGCAACTTGTTGGCGATGTGGCCGGGAAGCGATCCGAAGCTCCGGGAAGAAGTGGTGTTGCTGGGAGCCCACTATGACCATGTCGGCTACGGCAACCGGATGAACAGCCGCGGGCCGATCGGAGCGGTACACAACGGAGCGGACGACAACGCCAGCGGCACCTCGGCCATCTTGGAATTGATCGACGCGTTCCGCATGCTGGCGGCGCCGCCCAAGCGATCGGTGCTGTTCGCGCTGTGGGACGGTGAGGAGAAAGGATTGCTCGGCTCGTCCCACTGGGTGCGGACGCCGACTGTGCCGCTGGAACGCGTGAAGTTCGCCTTCAATCTCGACATGGTGGGACGTCTGCGCGGCGAGCGACTCGAAGTCATCGGGTCGCGCACGGCGGTCGGATTCCGGCAGTCCATCAGCCGACTGAATCTGGCGGAAAACCTACTGCTCGACTTCACCTGGGAATTGAAAGCCAACAGCGACCATCATCCGTTTTTCGCCCGCGGCATTCCCGTCATCATGTTTCACACCGGACTGCACGACGACTACCACCGTCCGAGCGACGACATCGAGGGAATTGTGCCGGACGGTGTCGAGCGGGTCACGCGATTGGCCTTCCGGTTGGCGTGCGACATGGCGGATGGACCAGGTTTGCCATCGTTCCGGCCGCAATCGCGCAGCGAGTCTCCCGTTGAAAAGAAAGCGCTGGAGCAGGCGATTCCGATTGGGCCGCCGCGATTTGGCGCCGGTTGGAAATGGTCTGAAGGCGCCGTGATCACGCTTATCAAGGAGAACTCGCCAGCGGCCAAAATGGGATTGAGGGTTGGCGATCGAATCTTGCAATACAATCAGCGGCCGGTCGACAACGAAAATCGGCTCGGCGTGGCGATTCTCACGGCGGCGGACCAGTTGGAACTCACGGTGCTGCGAACGGGGAAGACCGAGCCGGAAACGCTGGCCGTAACGCTCGATGGCAAACCTATGCGGGTTGGCGTGATTTGGGGCGACGACCCGGCCGAGCCGGGCACGATCTTCCTTCGCCAAGTGGTTCCGCTGTCGCCGGCGGGACTCGCCGGACTCAAAGTCGGCGACCGCGTGCTCGAAGTATCCGGTCGGCGATTCGCGACCAGCCAAGAATTCGGCACACTGCTGAACACGCTGCCAGGGCCGCTGGAAATGGTCATCGAGCGGCAAGGCCGCATCAGCACCATCCGCGTGCCGCTGGCTGACGAGTTACTGGCGCCCACCGCCGTTCCTGGCGATGCCGGCGCGGCAACACCAAGCGGCGCGGCAGCACCAGCCGGCTCGGCAGCACCAGCCGGCGCGGCAACACCAGCTGGCGCGGCAACACCAGCCGGCGCGGCAACACCAGCCGGCGCGGCAACACCAGCCGGCGCGGCAGCGCCAGCGACTGTTCCCGTTCCGGCCCCGGCGGGCGTTCAGAAACCGGCCGAGTGACTAACCTTTGGGCGGGTTATCGAGATCGATGGTGCCCAGGTCGAATTTATTGCCCTTGTCGGCCGGGACGGTGATCTGGATGGGCGACTTGTCCGCGGCGAAGGCGCCTTTCAAGCTGTCGTTCGGCGGTCCTTGTTCGTAATGCAGCACCGACATCTTGTAGGTGCCGGGCAGGATGCCGCCGCCATCGCCTTGGAATTCGAACGTGCCGTCTTCTTTGGTTCGTGAAAGCTGCGGACCGAGCTTGCTGGCGTCGCCTTGGCCGTCCAGTTGGATTTGAACCCACCCGAGGCCAATGTCGGCGCGGGGCACCGCGAGTGGCTGGCCGCCCTTGAGCAGCTTGCCGGTGACCACCACGGTGGCCGGTCCGGAAGGGCCGCAGCCCGCGGTGGCGGCGAGCAGCGTCAAGGCGATCGCGAAAGGTCGGGCGAATGTGCGAACAGAGATCAATGACATGGCGGTTTTGAAGTCTGGAGGAGGATGCGTTGAGACGAGGATGCGTTGAAGGGATGACGTCCTAGGAGCGAGCACGGCGAAAAACGCACAGATCCACGCGTCGCGGCTTTGGATCTGCCGCGACGCTGGGGCGATGGAAATCGCGAACCGTTAGAAATTCACCGGGTTGCCGTCGTCACGAATGCCGACCCGGTCGAACGTCGTCAGGTCGATCGTGTAACTGATGAACCGCACGGAGCCATCGGTCATCAGCACATTGAAGCCGCCCGGATGCGAGGCGCCAAAGCGCTGTTCGCCCCAGCCGGAGCCGTTTCGCGAGTCCTTGAACGGCGCGAGGTTCGTGAATCGAATCACGTCGTGGTCCCAGCCCGACGTGTACCCTTCGTTGTCGTCGCTTTGGTACGCGCCCAGGTTGCGCAGATCCATTCGCTTTTCACCGACGATCATGGTGTTCGACGTGCCGTCGGTGCAGCCGGCGAACGTGAGTAGCGTGCCGTAAAAAATGACCATTCCCTTGTTGCCGCCATTCGAGCTGGTCGTGGCGCCGGCGTAGTCGGTCGGAGCGTGCGGGAAGCTGCCCGACGGGACATACCAGTTTCCAGTCACAGGAAGCGCCTTCGGCGCACGGCGCGTCGGGCAGAAAAACGCGGAGACCGGCGTGCTGATCACTTGGATTTGCCGATCCGCGTCGGTGGTCTTTCCCGAGCCTTCCCAGAGCGCGTTTTGTTCGATGAACGGCAGAATCTGAAAACCCCAGCCGGCAAACTGGGTAAGACCGACTTGCGGCGTCCCGTTGATGTAAGTCGGCGCGTCTTGCCAATGCCGCCCACCGTGCGGCAAGTAGCCGTAGGTGTCGTGATGGTTGTGGAACGCGATCCCCATTTGCTTGAGGTTGTTCGTACACTGGGTGCGGCGAGCCGCCTCGCGGGCCGCCTGAACGGCCGGCAGCAGCAAAGCGACCAACACTCCGATGATGGCGATCACCACCAGGAGCTCCACGAGCGTGAACCCGGATCGTCTGGTTCGCATCTTGAGACCTTTCCCGCGCTCTCCATCGAACGCGGCCTTTGGGATGAGAAAAAATGGAATAGAAAACGCGGGCCAATCGGCCCCATGGTGTTGAACACCATCGTTCCCCCCGATCTTAGCAATCGGTCCAAGGGAAAAAAATACTCTCGCGAAACAACCTTGTGCGCAAAAATTGTCCCTAGTTCCCGTTCCGAGCCGCGAGAACGCATCGGTGCATGCTCATGCGAACATGGCAAGCGAACAGCCCGCAGACGGGTGAGGGCCGGAAGGGCGGGGGAAGGTTGGCGATCGGCTATGGCTGTTTACGCTTAATCCACAGAAGCGACGCACTCGGCGGTCTCAACGCGGTCACGGTTTACCGGTACACTTTGCCAGCAGGCACGAATTCCCCATCGTGATCGAAGTGGACGCCCCATTCGCCTGCCGGGGCCGAGGAAGCCGCTATGTTGTCGTTGCGCTACCGCGGGCAGACCGAGTTGCCTGTTGAGGTGGAAGGAATCGTGCCGGAGACGGTTCGCGATCTGTCCCCTCCCGCCATCGAACAACTGCCCATTCAGTTCGGAAACCAGTCTGTGCCACTGGCTGAACTCTTCCAGGTGGAGGGGGACGCGAGCGATGAGCGTATCGAGTGGGTCGGGGACTTGGCCGGCGTCCACTGGATCGGGGCAAAAATGGCGATCGGCGCGATGCGGGTAGTCGGCTCGGCGGGCCGTCACGCCGGCAGCCGGATGCGAGGCGGCTCGCTTGTCATCGAAGGCGACGCCGGCGATTGGCTGGGGGCCGAATTGCGGGGCGGCGACGTTCGCGTGCTTGGCAATGCGGGGCATTTGGTTGGGGCCGCTTACCGTGGCAGTCCCCGGGGGATGAACCGCGGGTCCATCGTGGTGCATGGCGCGGCCGGGGATGAAATCGGAGCTGTGATGCGCCGCGGCCTGATTGCCGTGGGCGGATCGGCGGGAGATTTCGCGGGCGTGAACATGCGGGCCGGAACCGTGTTGCTCGCCGGTCCCACGGGACGACGCCACGGGGCGGGGATGCGGCGAGGCACTTTGGCGTTCATGAATTCGCAGCCAACGTTATTGCCAGGGTTCACCGCCGCTTGCCGTTATCGCCCTGATTTCCTGCGAGTGCTTTTGCGGCATCTCGCGACGCTTGGATTCCCGGTTCCCGACCTTTGGCTGGCGTCCGACTACGCGTTGTACAGCGGCGACCTCATCGAAGGCGGGAGAGGCGAGCTGCTCGTGCGGTGCTAATGTCCTGTTGCTTCCCACAAACGGCGGCCGAGAGACGGCCGGGAGACGAACGGGAAGCGAACGGGAAGCGAAGAAGAGGCGTAGGTGAGGCGGACGATAGCCAAACGAGAGACGCGCGAGAGACGCGCGAGAGGCGGACGAAAGCCGGACGACAGCCAAACGAAGTCGAGCCGTTCCGGAGTGGATTGGCTTCACACACACAAGGAGTGTCCGAGATGCCGCGAATGACAGTATTGTTGGTGGAGAGCGACGCGGCCGAGTCCGAGCGGTTGCAAGGACGCTTGCAGTGGGTGCGGGGTGTGGACTTCGTCGTGACGGCCCGCGACACGCTCGCCGGCGCTCTGGAAGCGCTGCGCGCGGCGCGCTTCGATGTTGTCATGGCGGACCTCTCGCTCGCCGACAGTCCGGGCTCGGAGACCTTTCGTCGCCTGCGTGACGGCGCGGGAGAAACGCCGATCGTCGCCCTGATCGACCCCCACGAGACGGCGCTCGGGTTGTTGGCCGTCGAGGAGGGCGCGTTGTCGTACTTGATCAAGAGCCGGGTCGACGCCAACACATTAGCGCGAAGCGCTCAACGGGCAGTGAAGAACGCGAGGATCAAGTTTGGCGAATGGGATTCGCCGATGTTTCATTTGGCCCAGCATCAATTCCTCAAGGCGGCTCAATTGATGGGCCTCGATGAGAATATCCGCGAGCGGTTGATGTGGCCTCAACGCACTCTTGTCGTGGCGATTCCATTTCGCCGCGACAACTACTCGGAAGTCGAGACGGTCTTTGGATACCGCGTGCAGCATGTGCTGGCGATGGGGCCGACGAAGGGCGGCATCCGCTACCACGAGGACGTCGACCTGGGTGAAACGACGGCGCTGGCGATGTGGATGACTTGGAAATGCGCGCTGATGCGATTGCCGTACGGCGGCGCGAAAGGCGGAGTCGCGATCGATCCGACGACGTTGTCGCGAGCCGAATTGCAGCGGCTCACTCGCCGTTACGCTCTGGAAATCGCGCCGATTGTCGGCCCGGACAAAGACATTCCCGCGCCGGATATGGGCACGAACGAGCAGGTGATGGCGTGGTTCATGGACACCTATAGCCAGCAACTGGGATACACCGTGCCCGGCGTGGTGACCGGCAAGCCCGTGTCGCTTGGGGGATCGCTGGGACGGCGGGAGGCGACGGGCCGCGGGTTGGTGCATGTGGTCCGCCGCGCAGCTCATCATCTGGGAATGGATCTCGCGGGTTCGACCGCGGTGGTGCAAGGATACGGCAACGTCGGGAGCAACGCCGCGAGGTTGCTCGCCGAGTCCGGCGTGAAGGTGACGGCGGTCAGCGACGTGCGCACCGGTGTCTACAACGCCAACGGCATCGATCTCGCGGCGATCGATCGCCATTTGGCGGAACATGCGACGCTGGAAGGTTTCGCGGGCGGCGACGCGGTGACGAACGCCGAGCTGTTGGAGCTTCCGTGCGACATTCTCGCTCCGTGCGCGATTCAAAACCAAATCACGGCGGCGAACGCGGCGAAGATTCGCTGCCGACTGCTGGCCGAGGGGGCTAACGGCCCGACCACGCTGGAGGCCGACGAAATCCTCGTCGATCGGGGCATCCTGATTTTGCCCGACGTGCTCGCAAACGCGGGCGGCGTCACCGTTTCGTATTTCGAATGGGTGCAGAACACCCAAAACCGCCCATGGACGCTCGCGGAGGTCAATGAACGGATGGGCGAAATCATGACCAACGCCTTCGACCGCACCCTGCAGCGCTCCCTGCAGTCCAAGTTGGACATGCGGACCGCGGCGATGGTCGAAGGGGTCGAGCGGGTCGCCAACGCGATGCTGCTCCGGGGGCTCTGGCCGTAGGCCGTCGCGGCCCGCTCCAAAAATCTTTCAATATTTTCCGCCTCGCGCGTGCCATCAGGACCGCGCCAAGCGACGTATGGGTAGGCGCCCGTTCGCGGGCGCGATCGCGAGAGCCTCGGTTCGCCGGTTTCTCGCGTGTTTTTTTCCCCTATCCACGTCGTTTGGAGTCTCCCGCTATGGCACGCTCTGTCGACCTTCGCCCTCATGGTTGTGCTCAAAACGTCCGATCGCGTTCCTCCGATGGCCCGCAAGACGAGCGGTGCGACGATCCGCAAGACCGTCGGTCGCGCCGAACCGGCTGGCGTCGGGCAGCCCGAGTGCTGCTCCTTGGAGCCGCGGTTGCGGGTAGCGCGTGGGTGCCTGGAGTGTTGACAGGTTGTGGCCGTCCGACGACGCTCAGCGACGGCGATTTGCCGCCCAGCCACAGCGATTTGCCGCCCAGCGAAATCAAGCGCCCGAGGCGCGTCCTGCCCTTGCCGATGCCGGCGAAAGCCCGTGTGACGATTCCGGTTCACATTCCGATGCCGGCGCCGATACCGTTACCGCTGCCCGTCCCGGTGCCGCTGCCTGCGCGGGTCTTCGAGTCGTTCGAGCCAGACCGAACGACCGGCGAACCGTCAACCTTGGAAGGCGAGCGGGTGAATCGGTTGCAGTTTGCTGGCGTAAGCGGCCGGCCGCTCACGCTCACTCCGGTCCAACGTGGCCGCAAAGAAACGCCTTCGGGAAGTTTCCTCACGTTGAGACTGCTGGAACCGATGAACAGCCGGTGGCGAGTGGCCAATACTGCGGTGGATAATGCAGCTAACAACGCGGGCAACAATACGGCCAACAATACGGTGGATACGGTCGCCGCGCCCGCCGACCTCCGCGTGGAGGTGCGGCTTTTCCCGAAATCGTTGCCGCGCTGGCGGCTTGTCGGGTCCTCGGCGCTCAACGCCACCGGCGACTCGACCTGGATCGAATTCACACAAGCGAAACTCGATCAGGTGCTGAAACTGAAGGTCGACTGCCGCTGGACCAACAGCTTGGAGATCACGGCCGTCGCCCATTTCCAACCCGCCCCCGATGGTCCGTCGGCTCCACTGTCCATGGCCACCCGTCAGAAGGCCGATCAACACTTGGCGCAGTTGGAACAACAACTCGCGCAGCAGCGTCAATGGCTGGCCGCTCGCGGCGCCTTCACCGACGGCGGCTTTGCGGGCCAGGGCTTTGGAGGAGGAGGCTTTTCGGCCAGTGGAAAGTCGTCGTCGAGCGGCAAGGGTGCGACATCGAAGCTGACCGAGTGGCGCAAGATGTGGGAACAGCAGTCAAAGCTCGCGGTCGCCGTCCGCGAACGGCTCGATCGGCTCGCCACACTCCAACAGACGCTCGAACAGGAGGGGCGGCTGCACATCCGGCTCGTGCGTTTCTCCACAGGCGCCGAGGTGCCGTTGGTGGCCATCGACCCGCCGGTCTGAAGTGATGGGCCAACGGCCGCCGAAAGGCGGCCGGCATGAATAACGGCCGGCATGAACATCAGCCGGCATGAACATCAGCCGGCTTGAATGGCGGCCAGCTTGAATGGCAGCCGGCTTGAATGGCAACCGGCGTACGGCCTAGGCCGTCGCGGGCCGGGATTGGGCGCGATAGAGATACGGGTTCAGCGTCGGGTCGTTGTACATTTTGAATTGGCGGTAAAGCCGGTGGCGTTTGCGGCCGGCCTGGAGATCATCAAGCAGTTGGCCCAGGGCCGTCGCAAGGTCGTCTTGCTGGATGAGGCAGATGGCAAGTTTCCGGTGGACGGACTCAAGGTGGTCCGGGGTGGCGTCGGTCCGCTGCAACTGCTCGTCCATGTGGAAGATCCGCAGCGAGATGATCGAGAGCCGATCGATGGCGCTGCCGGGCGTCTCGGTGTTTTGGCGAGCGTCCGGCGGGGCGGTTACGCCCATGCTTCGAAGCTGCTCGTCAATCGCCACGTCCAACTTCTCAATCCAGTCGTTGCGTTGTTGGTTGTACCGATCAATCGCCCGTTTCACCTGGGCGATCCGGGCATCGCCGACGTCCGGGCTGCGAGCGATATCCTCCTCGTGCCACAACAGATAATTGAAGGCATGTTGCTGGCAAGCGATCTCAAGAAACCCTGAATAGGGATTATCGATAGGTTGCTGGTGCCATCGCGCGACCATCTCGCGCTGCATTTTGACGATTTCCGCCACCTCAACCATCACAGCCTCCCCGGACAATCCCTTCGCCGACCGGCCCACACATCGCATGAAAACGTGTCAAAAACCGGGAAATCCGTCCAGAGCAATTCGCAGCCGGCAAGGACCGAACCAACCGTTCACGGGTGAGTCGAAGACAGCCAATCTTTGCGAGCCCGAGAAAAAACCGAACCGCGAACGGATTACGATTCGGGAGGAAGGCTTTCCAAAGGAACGTCGCCAGCCAGGATCACCGAGTCGTTCGCATCGACACCGGGGGACACATGGCCCAGATGGTTGAGAAACAGCTCGTCCCGCGACATACGCGGACAGCAGCGGCGTAGGAATTGGTAGTGACCGTCTTCAAACAGCACGCTTTGACCGCGGCCGGCATGGTTCTCGGTGGCATGCGAGGGCAACGAATCACTCGGGGCGTCGGCGGCGATCGCGTACCAAGGGCGGTGCTGATTCCGCAGCAACGCCAGCTTGCCATGGTCCCAGTACCCAACGCTGAAACCATAATCCCCGCGGGCGGCCCGTCGAATCGCCGGCAGCAGCGGAGCGGCCGCGTTGTCAATCTGGGCAAGCGTCGGGTATTTGGCGATCGCCGCACTTGTCCGCCGATTCGTCGCCACGCAGAACAGCGAGGCCGGGCTCGCGAGGAACTCGCTGTCCCGCAGCATCGCGCCGATCACGCCGACGAACGCGCGATTGCCATGCGTTGGCACGTGCGGAAAGAGTCCACCGTGCTGATCGGAATAGGACATCAGCGCGACGCCGACCTGTTTGAGATTATTCTGGCAAGCTTGCGTCCGCGCTGCGAATTGGCAGTGGGCGAGCGCGGGGACAAATAGGAACGAGGCGCACAGGAGGATGCCCGCGACCACAATCGCATCGGACGCTCGCAGCCGCCAATCGCCCCAAGATGATCCGGCTGGCCACATGGCGGGCGACAGACTGGCAGGCGTCGGCACGTGATCCGCCGGATTGGTCAAGGCAAGACTCGGCGAGTGCGCGATCGAGCTAGCGTTCGAGTGGGAGTTCGAGCTAGCGAACGAGTGGGAGTTCGGCCCGGCTTGAGCGGGATTCGCGAGCGATTCGTCAGGCACCGCAGGGAAGTTCGCGAGCAGCGCCGCATCGTGCGATGCGTCCCGCGGCGCCGCGGAAAAAGCCAATCCCCCGGGATGATCGAACGGGTCGGCCTGGGGTGGATGGAGTTCGTGGAGTCGTTCGGTGAGCCAATGACAGGTGCGAGCCGCCAGTCCGGGAGGCGGCTCGTGGTGCTCGCGGTCGTGTTCCAGCGTTGGCAGGTGGGCGCGAATCCGTTGCAGTTCGTCGCGAAGGCTGTTGTCGGCTGCGAGCGCCTCTTCTACCTGGGCCGTTTCGGCGTGATCGAGGGCGTTGAGCAGGAAACCGACGAGGTGGTTACGCGCTGGTTCAATCATAAAGTCATTGGGCGTTGTCGGGCTGTTTTGGGTTGAGTTTTTCCGTTAGCCGAAGCATGGCGCTGTGCATGCGGCTCTTCACGGTCCCCACGGGCAGCTGGAGCGCTTCGGCGACTTCCGAGTACTTGAGCCCTTGGAAATAGACCATGTGAATGACCGATCGCAAGAATTCCGGCAATTCCTCGACGCCCTTCCGCACCAGTTCTTGCTGCTCCCGCAGGTCTAGCCGAGCTCCCGGTTCCGGGGCGCTACTGACCAGCAGGTCGACCAGTTTGCCAAGTTCCGCCTCGTCGCCAACGCATCGTTGATCGAGACTGACCATGTGGCGGCGGTGTTGGCGCCGTTTCACATCGATCGCTTGATGCATCGCGATGGCGTAGAGCCACGGCCGGAATCGCCGGCTGGAATCGTACTGGTCCCGCTTCAGGAAAATCTGGAGGAACGTGTTCTGGAACGCGTCGGACGCCAAGTCCGCGTCCCCGAGATAACGCCGCAAATAGCTGTAAAGCTCCCGCTCGTAACGGTGTACGAGTTGCTCGAATAGCCCTCGGTCGCCCGAATCGCGGAACTGAAGGAACAGTTCCTCGTCGGTCGCAGGCACAGGTTCGAGCGGACTGGGGGCGGACATCATGTCGAGTGTAGCGCACATCATTTCTACGGTCCGGCAAGCGAAGGGTTCGTCGGAAAGACGCCAAGCCGACGCGTTTTTTTCCAGTCCCACCGGTGTGTGGTGGTATCGTAGCAGAATCCACCCAGCGGAAAGCGGCTGAAAATTCCACGTCGCCGCGGTCAGAACGCGATTTGACAGCCGTTAGCCGCCTCTCTACACTCTGCCCGCTGGCGATTCCCTTCCAATGCAAACGCCATGCCGCAGGCCAATCCGTGACGCGACCGACCTACCGCTGGGCCGCCCCAGGCGACGTCAACGCCTTTTTTGGCTTGATGTTAGATAACGTCGCCGACCTGCTGATGACCGTCGGCCTGTTACATGCCGTGTATGAATTTCCTACACGGTTCGCGTTACGGCACATGGTCCCCGGCACCGCCATCGGCGTGCTCGTGGGCGACTTGCTGTTCTTCTTCATGGCGTTACGGCTTGCCCGGAAGGCCGGCGCGACCCAGATTACCGCCATGCCGCTGGGACTCGATACCCCCAGCACGTTCGGTATGGTTCTCTTCGTGCTCGGCCCCGCTTTTGTTCATGCCCGCACGAAACTCGGGCTGGACGAACTAGCGGCCGCTGAACACGCGTGGCACATCGGCATTTGCTCGCTGTTCATCAGCGGACTCTTCAAGTTCGGCTGCGCGTTCGGGGCCTCGTGGATCCGCCGATTGCTGCCCCGCGCCGGCCTGCTCGGATCGCTCGCCGCCATCGCGCTCGTGCTGATCAGCTTCCTGCCCTTGCTGGAAGTGCTTCATGTGCCGATCGTCGGGCTGGTGTCGCTGGTCGTGATCCTCACGACGCTGGTAGCCCGAGTTCACTTGCCGCTGCGAATTCCCGGAGCGCTCGGCGCGCTCCTCATCGGCGGCGCCACCCACTATCTGCTCGCCTGGGTCTCGGGGACGCCAGCGACCGGCACGATCGAGGTCGATCCGTCCGCCGGCCTGCTCCCGACCGAATGGCTCGGCGCGTTCGGATTCCAATGGATTGGCGCGTTCCGCGACACCCTGCCTTACCTGCCGATTGTGATCCCGTTCGCGTTGGCGACAGTCGTGGGCGGTATCGATTGCACCGAGAGCGCTGCGGCGGCCGGCGACGAATTCGACACGCGACAGGTGATCGGCGTCGAAGCGCTGGCGACGTTGGCCGCGGCGCTTTGCGGTGGCGTGATCCAGACGACACCCTACATCGGCCATCCAGCTTACAAAGCGATGGGCGGGCGAGCGGCTTACACGCTGGCAACCGCCCTGTTCATCGGCTCGGCGGGACTCATCGGCTTCTTCGGCTTCCTCTACGTCGTCATTCCCAAGGCGACGGTGTTCCCGATTCTCGTTTTCGTCGGTCTGGAGATCACGGCCCAGAGCTTCCATTCCACACCCCGCCGCCACTACGCCGCCGTGGCGTTGGCGTGCGTTCCGGCCCTGGCGTCGCTCGCCCTGCTCTATATCGACAAGATGCAGGGCGCCCTGGTGCCGCCCGGGACCACGGCCGTGCTGCCGCCCGCGTTGCAAGCGGAAATCGAAACGGTTCGGGTCATGGCCAACGGTTTCGTGGTCACTAGCTTGCTCTGGGCCGCGCTCCTCGCGTCGCTCATCGACCGCCGACTGATCCGCGCGGCCATCTTCAGCGCGATCGCCGGGTTCTGCACGCTGTTCGGCATCATCCACTCGCCGCTAACCGGCAATCCGGTATTCCTGCCTTGGAATCTGTCCGAATCCAACTTCCACATCACGCTCTCGTTCGCCGGCGGCTATTTGGCCGTCGCGGTCTTGTTGTTTGCCTGGCACTTCGCCGCCCGAGCGACCCACTCCTTGACCGAAGCGGAGACCAGCCCGGAGATCGAATCGGAGACCAGCGCTTAGAACGGGCTGGAGACCGGCACCGAATCTGCAACCTTCAGAAACTGGTTTACGACCGCACTCGCCGCGTCCAATGCCCGCAAACTTCACGTCGCCATTGTCCCATCGCCAGAGGAACGTTCCATGAGTTTGCCGCGTGTCCTGGAAGTCGAATACATGGACACGGCCGACGAGGCCAACGCCTACGACGCCATGGACCATCGCCATGTCAACCGCGTCTTCGTCGACGACTTGCTATCGGCTGCGGGAT
>CAIXSC010000321.1 GCA_903921945.1 uncultured Planctomycetaceae bacterium | reverse complement strand
GCAACCAGCAACCAGCAACCAGCACCTCCCCCATGCCTCGATCCACTTTGCGGCTTATCTTCGCGGCGTTGGTGTTTGTCTTGACGGCCTCGGCGTTGGGGTTGGCCATGGCGGGCGAGCCGACCAATCCGGTGGAATTCCGTCGGATTGGCGTGACTGCGGTCTGGGAGAAGTATGGCGAACGGCTCTCGATGGGGCGTGGTCAGACGCTCGCGTTGGTAGATGACGGCTGCAAGTTGGCGATGCCCGAGTGGACGGCGAAGGTGGGGGATCTGCCTAAGGTCCGAGTGACTTACGACAGTGTGGACGGCGACAACGATCCGCGGCATGAGGGCCGCGGTTATCACGGATCGACGATCGGCATTCCGTCGTCCTTGAATCTTGATGGTCGATGGGGCGTTGTGCCGAACAATCAAGTCGCCGTGATTCGGGCGCTTGAGTGCTGCCACTGCAATGTGCGGGACAGCCAAAGCTTGGCGGCCGGCTTGCGATGGATTGTGGACAATGCCGACAAGCACCGGATCACGGTCGTGAATTTGGCCCCGGTCGATGATCTGGAACATGGCATGCCGGTGCCGACGGAGATTGACGAACCGTTGCGGAAGTTGCGGGCGATGGGGATCTGGGTCAGCGCCCCGACGGGCAACCATCAGTTCACCCGAGGCATTTCGTGGCCTGCCTGCCAAGCCGATTGTTTCGCGATCGGCGCGGTGCGGCCGGGCAAAGACGAAGTTTACCTGGATCGCCATGCCAAGGTCGTTTTGGTGGTGCCCGCTGCCGCCACCAGTTCCTCGAACGCCATCGCTTGCGGGGCGGCCATGATCCTCCGCGAGGCGATTGAAACGGCGAAATACGACTGGAAAGCGGACGGTCCTACGCTTCCCGACGCCATGCTTGCCGTGTTTCAGAAAACGGGCGCCAAGGTGGCCGACCCCGCTTCCGGCCTAACTTTCGCCCGGTTGGATCTGCTTGCCGCTGTCCAGCATGTGCTCGGCAATTGATCTGGGACGATTGGCCCCCCCTTCCTACAATCCACGCCGCGCGGCGGTCGATCGTGCCGCGTAGCGAGTCCCGGGCCTCGCGCGGTTTCGGCACGCGCCCGCGGTTGGAATTGCTGGAGCATGGACGCCATGGATGACGATTCCCCACGACATCGTCGGCAGCCCGAGGACGACAACGTTCGCCACGAACGGCCAGTTCGCCACGGACACGATCGCCACGAACACGATCGTCACGAACACGATCGGCTTGAAAGCGATCGCGATGAAAGCGATCGGCCTGAGCGACTGGAGCGGCATGAGCGCGCGGACCGCGAGGATTTCCGCGAGGCGCGGCAGCTCACTCGCCGACGCCGCTACCTCAAGCTGGCTCTTTGGGCGCTCGTTCCCGCGCTAGTGGTGTGGATCGCGCCGGCGATTGTCGCCCATTCATCGCTGCGTCAACAGCTCGTCGATCGAGCGACCACGAAGCTCGCGGGTAAAGTCACCGTCGGTTCGGCGTCGTTCGGCTGGGCTTCGCCCGTGCGTCTGTACGACGTGAAAATGGTCGATGCGAAGGGCGAAACGGTGCTCGCCGCCGAATCGATCGCCACCGGCCGATCGCTCATCGGACTGCTGCTCCGTCGCGACGACTTGGGTGTGGTGCGAGTGGAAAACCCGCAAGCGCTCGTCGTGTTGCGTTCGGATGGCAGCAACTGGGAGGATCTCCTCGAACCCCTTGTCCGGGAACCGTCCTCGGGAGCCGCGTCGACTTTGGCGATCGAAATCGTCCAAGGGTCGCTGACGCTGGCGGACGAAGCGACCGGCGGCCAATGGCGCTTCGATCGACTCGATTCGACCATCCTCCTGCCGTCCTCGGGCCCGATCGAAGCCAGCGTTCGCGGTGAAGCTGTCGCGGCCGCGAACGGCTCGGCCGTCAACGGCTTGCCGACCAACGGCGCCGCCACGCTCGACGCCTCCGCGAGTCACTCGACGAGTCACCCGACAAGTCACCCGACGAGTCACCCGACGAGGCTTCGATTGACCCCGATCGCCGGCACCCGGAAAGCCGTCCCGCTGACCGCGGCCGTCAACGCTGCGACCGCCGCTCGCGGGTCGGCGAATGCCGCCACGCGTACCGCTGCGACTGCCGCCACGAGTACCGCCGCGACAGCCGCTGCGCCTGCCGAGCCTGGCGTGTTCGAGACGGTGCTGCGGTGGGAAGCGGGAACGGGCGCGGGCAAAGGCCAGACGACACTCAAGACCCGCGGGTTTCCGCTCGATAGTTTGACGCCGGTGCTGCGACGGTTCGTGGGGCCGATCGAGCTTGCGGGCGACGCGACGGCCGAAGGCGTGTACGAGTGGGACGGGGCGGCGCATCGAGTCGTGATTGAAAAATGCGCGGCGAACGATTTGTTGTTGCGGGCCGAGCCGTGGATCGGAAGCGATACGCTGCGGCTGCCGCGGTTGGAAACCAAAGGTTCGGTGGCGTTCGACGGCACTCGGATCGAAGTTCGCGACTTGGCCTTGGCGTCGGACATCGCGACGTTGGAGGCGCAAGGCGGCATGCCGCTCTCCGCGTTCACAAACGGAGCCAACCCGGCGCTGTGGGCGGCGCTGCTTCAGGACGAGGATTTCGCGCTCCAAGGTCAGCTCGACCTCGCGCAGCTCTCGCGACTTTTCCCGTCGACACTGCATATTCGTCAAGGCACGGAAATCACGTCGGGCAAGGTGGCCGTGTCGCTAGACAGCCGGCAGCAACCGCAAGGCCGCCAATGGCGGGCGCGTCTCGAATCGAGCAATTTGACGGCGGTCAATGACGGCCGCCAAGTCACTTGGGAACAGCCGGTGCTCGTGACGCTCGCCGCCTCGCAAGGACCGCGCGGGCCGATCGTGGAACAGTTGGAGTGCCGTTCCAGCTTCCTCCGCGCGGTCGCGAAAGGAACAGCGGCCGAAGGCGGAATGCAACTGGAAGGCGATTTAAGCCGTTTGGCATCGGAGCTGTCCCAGTTCGTCGACTTGGGTGGCACGCGGTTGGCAGGCGACCTGCGCGGCGACCTCACTTGGGTCGCGGGCGAAACGGATCGCGTAGTCGGCCACGGCGAGTTCACGCTCGCCAAATTTGAACTGACCATCAACGGCTCGCGGCCGTGGCGCGAATCCGCGCTGAAGACCGTCGTGGATGTGGAAGCGGCGACAGCCGGCGGAGCTCTCTCCGCGGTTCATAAAGCGTCGTTGACGGTCGCCGCCGAGGGCGATGAACTGCAAGCGGTGCTCGCCGAACCTGTCGCGGCGCCGTCAGCCCAATCGCAGTGGGCGGTGCAAGGCAAGTTGCAAGGCGAGCTGGCTCGATGGCTCCCGCGCTTGCAAGCGTTCGTGCCGTTGCCCGGTTGGGAACTCAGCGGCCAAGCGAACTTGAACGCGACCGTTCTGGTCGGTCCGTCGGTGACGGAAATCAAGGCCGCGTCTGGCGACATCGCCAACTTGGCGGTCACCAGCGAAAGCCTGTTTCTCCATGAACCGCAAGTGCAACTGGAATTGGCCGGGACCTGGGATGCCGCTCGGGGCCGTTTCGTCGCGCCGACGCTGACCTTCGGCAGTTCCGCGATCGCCTTCCGCGCCGACAACCTGGAATGGTCCGCCACGGGGCCGGATAGCAAGTCCGAAGGCGGGCTGGCGGCGACGATCGCGCTGCGAAGCGATCTTTCCCGATTGGGACCATGGATCCAAGACCCGCGCCTTCCCGTCTCGTGGCAACTGGCCGGGATGGCGAGCGGCACGGTGCGTCTGCGGCAAGCGGCAGGAGAGACGGCCACCGCCTGGGATTTGGAAGTCGAAAACTTCGCGTACAACAGCGCTGCGTCCGCCAACCCGGCAGGCCCGACCCAAGTTCCAGCCGGCATGCCGACCGCTGGCCGACCACGCGGCTCGGCTGGTGTCGCAACGGCGCAGTTGGTGACGGCCGGAGCCGCCGGCGGTCCGGGCGCGGTGACTCCCGCCGGCACCCAGGCCGCCGCGCCGGCGCTGAAAACGGTCTGGGCCGAGCCCAAGTTGAAGTGGAGCGGCGAAGGCGTGTTCGACGCCGCGAAAATGGCGATTCGAGGCGTGAAGTCGCGAATCGATGGCGATGGCGTCGGTGTGGAAGTGGCCGGTTCCGCCGAGGAACTGACGAGCCGCTGCCTGCTCGCGCTCGACGGCGAGATCGGTTACGACCTGCCTCGACTGACGATGCGGTTGCGCGAATACCTGGGACCCTCGCTGCGGCTGGAAGGCCGCGATGTGCGGAAGTTCGCGATCCGCGGTCCCATTCTCACGCCCGATGTCCGCACCACCCCGGTCTCGACAGCACTGCCCGGTCGCACAGGTAGCGGGTCGCTAGCAGGCGGCTTGCCAGGAGGTAGCGGGACAGGAGGTAGCGGGCCAGCGGGTGGAGTTGCCGGCGCCGCAGCCACCGGTTCGTTAGCGTGGCTCCCCCAAGCGTTGGCGGCCGAAGCCGGCTTGAACTGGTCGGCGGCGTCGGTGTACGGCTTGCCGATCGGTCCAGGAGAACTGCGCGGGCGGCTCGCCGACCGCGTCCTGCTGGTCGATCCGCTCGACATCCCCGTCGCGGAAGGCCGCGTGCGCATGGCGCCGCGGATTCACTTCGATCAGGCCGAGCCGCTGATGGTGGCGGATAAGGGCATGGTGCTGGAAAACATTCGCTTCTCACCCGAGCTCTGCGCGGCGTGGATGAAGTACGTCTTGCCGATCGTGGCCGACGTCGCCGAAGTGCAAGGACAGTTCTCCGTGGAACTCGCCCAACCGGCGGTCGTGCCGCTCGAACGGCCCGCCGACGGCGCGTTGCAAGGTTTGATGACCGTCCATGGCGTGCAGGTCGGTCCGAGCCCGGTGACTCGGGAACTGATCAACCTGGCGCAAACCCTGAAAAACTACATCGCCAAAACGGAAGGCGGCGAGCCGGCCGGCAACCGGATGTGGCTGCAGGTCGCCGAGCAATCGATTCCGTTCCACTGGCAACAGCGTCGAGTGCACCATGAGCGGCTGGTGTTCAGCGTTCGCGACATGGCGGTGATCACGGGCGGGTCGGTCGGCGCCGACCAAACGCTGAATCTGATGGCGGAGATTCCCGTGCGGGATGAATGGCTGAAGAACGACCGCACGGCGCTGGCGTTGAAAGGTCAAAGCATTCGGATCCCGATCGGCGGCACTTTGTCGCGGCCGGCCGTCGACCGGCAAGCGTTCACCGCGTCGCTGAAACGCCTTGTCGCTGACTCCGCCGGCAAATTGCTGGAACAGGGATTGAATCGCGGGATCAACCAATTCCTGATGCCTCGAATCGCGCCGGGAGGCGCAGCGGGCGCCGCCAATCCCGCGGGCGGTGGTCCGCAGGCGAACGCCGCTGGTGGCGAAGCCGGCTTGTCGAACACCCCCGGAGGCCAAGCCGCCGGCCCCGGACAGGCCACCGGCCAAGCACCGGGACAGGCACCGGGGCAGGCACCGGGGCAAGGTCTCTTGCCGCCGGGATTCCCGCAGATTCCGGGGCTCCCGAATTTGCCGTCGTTCCCCCGGCCGCGATAGTTTG
>CAIXSC010000320.1 GCA_903921945.1 uncultured Planctomycetaceae bacterium | reverse complement strand
GCCAATGTCGTGGACCACTCCGTGGTCCAACGCTGCCTGCCACCAAAGATGCGGGCCACCATCAGGAACGGTCGAACGGTGAAAACAGGTTTGTCGGGGTTGGCTTTTGCTACTGCGGCAACCCCGGCAGCGGACCACGGAGTGGTCCGCGACTTTGCCGCCGCGTATGTCCTCATCGATCGGCTTGACGCTCAGGTGAGACAGACACGGTGGTCAGTGCTGAGCGGACGTGGCCGTCACCCCAGCCCCATTTTCCACTGGGGGAGGTGGCATACGGGCAGGGAGGCCGGTGACGTGACTGTCCTGTACGCTCCGCGAATCATTTCGCCGGTTCGAGCTTTTTTAGGCGGCTTTCGAGTTGCTCGTTGCGGCGGCGGAGCTCGTCGAGCTCGCGGCGCAACTGGTCGATGTCTTTCTTGTTCGCGGATGCTTTGTCAATCGCGGCGTCCAATGTCTTCACCATCCGCGAGCGGCTCTCCTTGCTCCGCTGCTCGCGGAGCCACTCGACGACTTGCGGGTTTCCGGTCGTCGACAGCGCGTCGATCGCCGCTCGACGTACGTTCGTTCGCTCGTTGGAAAGCAGCTCCCGCAGTTGCTGCTGGAACGCGGCGTCGCCCGGCTTGAGCTTGGACATCGATGAAACGGCGATGACCCGCTCGCTCGGACTCAGCTTGCCTCCGAGCCGTTCGGCAATGCGCGCGGCGCCGGCCGTCGATTTCAATTCCACCAGCCCATCGCAAGCCGCGCGGAAGATCACCTCTTGATGGCTCGGGCGGGCGATCGCCGCAAGCAAATCGGGTTCACAGTTCGCCCGGTCAATCCGCATCAAACTCCTCAGGGCGTCGGCGACGACGTAGTAGGAACGGTCCTCGCGAATGGCGGCGCGGAGCAGTTCGCGGTTGTCGGCATGGGGAAACTTCGCCAGCCCTTGGATCGCTTCGCGGCGAACCTGAGCCTTGGCATCGGCGCGGGCCAAGCGTCCCAAGAGCGTTCGCGTCGGATCGCCATTCGTTTTGGCGAGCGCCTTCACCGCATCGCGACGGACACCCCAAAACGGGTCGCTCTCCGCCGCCTTCATCAACGCCGCTTGAACTTCCGCGTCCGGCAATAGCTCGGCGAGCGCTTCGATCGCCTCGGCGCGGGCCACCACATGGCTGGAATGGGCGAGCTGGTCGAGCAGTTCGTCTTGCCCCTTTTCCGCCTTCAGGGTCTTGAGTAACCAGTCCCGCGGATCGAGGCAGACTCGCGTCGGCCGCTCGGGCAGTTCGAAATGAAACGTTTCCTCCGCCTTCGAAATGGCGATCCGCTTCACGCTGGACTTCGGACCAAAACCGAATTCCAGTTCCGCGCTGGCACGGAACAACGGCGTGATATCGTCGACCGTTTGCGTTTGCCGGATGGTGACCCGGGCGGATTTGGCCGTTTCGTCCCATTGCCATGCGACGTGAAAGTCGGGATGGCCGCCCCGATGAATCCATTGCTCGAAGAACCAGTTGAGCCCCTGACCGGTCGCCTCCTCGATCGCCGTCCGGAAGTCGGCCGTTTCCACCACGCGATGCTGATTGACTTGGATATAGCGGTTGAGCGCCCGCCAAAAAAGCTCGTCGCCCAGTTCGTACCGCAATTGATGCAAAACGCGGCCGCCCTTGGGATAGGAATGGGCGTCGAACATGACGTCGGGGTCGTTGTAGCGGTAGTTGACGATCGAGCGGCGAACCGTTTTGTCCTCGGCG
>CAIXSC010000319.1 GCA_903921945.1 uncultured Planctomycetaceae bacterium | reverse complement strand
TCGCTGGCGGCTCCGTTGAGCGAACGAGAATGGCGCGAGTCAGTTGCGCGGCGGCGGGAACAGTGGCGGGAAATGATCGGGCTGTCGCCGTTGCCGCCACGCGGGCCGCTCGAGGCGACCGTCACCGGCACGCTTGATCGCGGCGACTACGTGGTCGAGAAGGTCCATTTTCAATGTCTTCCCGGCGCGTATGTGGTGGGCAATCTTTACCGGCCCGCGAAGCCGGCGGGCACGGAAGTGTGGAATGCGATGCGAGCCTTGGACTACTTGGAGTCGCGGCCTGACGTGGATCGCGAGCGGATGGGCGTGACCGGCCTGAGCGGCGGCGGCGTGATTTCGTGGTGCCTGGGAGCGGCCGACGAGCGGGTGAAAGCGGTGGTCCCGGTGTGCCAATCGGGCAGCATCGAGCAGGTGGTCTTCGACCGCTCGACCGATGGCCACTGCGATTGCGCGTTCTGGATCAACTACCACCGTTGGTGCTGGCCCGACATCGGGGCCTTGATCGCGCCGCGCGCCATGCTGATCGCGGCCGGTTCCGAGGACCTCTTGTGGCGCCCCGACGGCTATCGCGATGTCGCTCAGCGGATCCGTCGGCAGTACGCCGCGTTGAAGGTGGCCGATCGCTTCGACCTTGTCGAGGATTTGGCGCCGCACGGTTACACCGCGAAGCTTCGGCGCGCGATCTTCACCTTCTTCAATACGCACTTGAAAGGCGATGCGACACCCGTCACCGACGACATCACCGACCACACTGAACCGGAGGAAAACTTGCTGGTTTTCGGTGGACGGCTGCCAGCGGACGACGCGATGCGGCAAATCGACAAGCTGCTGGTGCGCCGCGCGGAACGGCCGGAACCGGGGGACGACGCGGCGTGGCGAACGCATCAACAACAGGCGTTGGCGAGCTTGCGGGCCACGACGTTTCGATGGACCGAATCCGCTCGTCCGCCCCGTCAACGCGACTTCCGCGCGGATGGCGGCGACGCGTCGTCCACGTACGGCTCGTACGGCTTCGAATCCGCCGACGGATTGGCCTTGAGCGTAAAGACCCGACGGCCGCTGACCGGCCCGCGATCGTTGCCGACCTTGGTGTTCGCCGTGCAACCGGACGCGCGGAGCGTGTTTTCGGGTGGCGGTTCGTCGCGGCCGAGCGTGGCGGGCGACATCACCGCCGCCGCCGTGGAAGTGCGAAACACGGGCGCGACCTCGGTGGGCCCCGGCTATCTGTGGACCGCTCGCCGCACCTACCCGCTGCTGGGGACGACTTTGCCCGAGCGGCAGACGGCCGATTTGCTGGCCGCGATCGCGTTGCTACGAACGGATCTGGCGGGCGGAACGCTGGCCGTGTTCGGACAGGGCCCCACCGCGACCATGGCGATTTACGCGGCGGTGCTCGACCCGAAAATCGACGAAGTGGTGCTCGCGGACCCGCCGGAAACCCATGAGGATCCGCGAACGGCGGAGTATCTGGGCGTGTTGCGGGTGGGCGATCTGCCGCACAATCTGGCGCTGGCTTATCCACGTCCCGTGACCTTTGTCGGTCGCATGCCGGAAGCGTATTCCTATACGCGACGGGTTTACGAACGCTGCGGCGCCAGCGACCGGATTCGAGTGATCGCGTCGATGCGCGATTGGAAACCTTGGGAGCCGCGGTGATGCACGACGTATCGCGCGCCGACTACTGGAACGCTCTGTACCTTGCCCAGGACACGGGTTGGGACAAAGGCCGCTGCGCGCCGCCCATCGAGCGTCTGTTGGCGGAAGGACACGTGCCGGCGGCCGGCCGGATCGCCGTGATTGGCTGCGGCAAAGGGCATGAAGCGGTCGCGGCAGCTCGCCACGGTTTCGCGGTGACGGCGATCGATTTCGCGCCCGAGGCGATCGCGGCCGTCGCGGCGAACTCGCGGGAAGCCGGTTGGGCGTTGTCGACCGAACTGCTCGATCTGTTCGCCCTGCCAACGCGGTTTCCCAACTGCTTCGACGCGATCGTCGAGCATACCTGCCTGTGCGCGATCGATCCCCAGCGGCGCTCCGAATACGTGGACGCGGTCGCGGCGGCATTGAAGCCACGCGGCGTGCTTTTGGGGCTGTTCTACGCGCACCACAAACCGGCTGGCCCGCCATTCGCCATTACAGAGTCCGAGGTCCGGTCGAGCTTCACATCGCGGTTCGAATTCGCGCGCTTGCGGGTCGCTCCGGACAGCTTTGACCATCGCCAGGGGTTGGAATTGGAGTTCATCGCGCGGCGCCGCGACTTCGAACCGCGACCAAGCTGATGCTGCGAAACCGGCCACCCACCCGAAATCCACGAACTGCCGATGACTTACAATCCGATTCCGTCGCGATGCCCTTGCTTTGCGCCTTGTTTCCGGCCACCCCCGCCAAACCCAAACCCCAAACCCCAACCTCAAACCAAAACCTGCGACCCGCGTCCTAAACCCCGAACCCCGCGTCCCGCGACCTGAACCTCAAACCCCGCGTCCCGCGTCCTGAACCCCGTGTCCTGAACCCCGCGTCCTGAACCCCGCAACGAACCGCCCATTTTTCGGTGTCCCTTTGGAAAGCCGCATTGTTGTTACCGGCGCGAACGGCCAGTTGGGCGGCGAGCTCTGCCGACGGTTGGGGGCGCATGCGCGTTCCGTGGCGCGCGACGAGTTTCCTTTGGAGGATCCCGAGGCTGCGATTTCATGGTTGCGGCGGGAGCGACCGCGAACGGTGGTTCACTGCGCGGCGTACACGGCGGTCGATCGGGCGGAGACGGAGCCGGAACGCTGTTTGGCCGTGAATGCGGAAGCCGTTCGACAATTGGTCGAAGCCGCCCGGGAGATGGAGATTCGTTGGGTGCAGGTGAGCACTGACTATGTGTTTGGGGCGGATGCCGCGCGGCATTGGCCCTATCGGGAAACCGACCCGACGGGGCCATTGGGGGTCTATGCGCGCTCCAAGCTTTTGGCGGAGGCGTATGTCGCGACATTGCCGCGACATTTGATCGTGCGCGCCTGCGGGTTGTATTCGGCGTGGCCCGGATCAGTGAACTTTCCCGCCACGATCTTGCGGCTGGCGGGCGAGCGGCCCCGGCTGCGCGTGGTCGCCGATCAGCGTTGTTCGCCGACGTACGCGCCGCATCTCGCGGCGGCGATCTGCTTCTTGTTGGAACGGGAGGCGGGCGGGCTGTTCCATATCGCGGGTGGTGGCGAAACGACGTGGCACGAATTCGCGACCGAATTGCTGCGACAGGCGGGCATGGAAGTTCCGATCGATGCGATCACGACCGAGCAGTTCGGGGCCCGCGCGGCGAGGCCGCGATATAGCGTTTTGGATTGTTCGAAGTATTTAACGCTCGGCGGGCCCGCGTTGCCGCCTTGGCGCGAGGCGCTGGCGGAGTACCTTGCGGCGCGTCAACGGTTTCAGGCGGGGTGAACTTCATGGCCGGTTGTGAATGCGAGTCGCTCGAGACGACCGTCATGCCGGCCGGCACGCACGGGTCGAAGGCGACTGGCCGGAGTTTCGACCCGGGGACGGTCGCGGCGGCGGGTTCCATGCTGCTGATCGCCACCATCTTGGTTGTGACGCTGTCGGGAACGGCGTTGGGCTGGGACGGGGCTCGCGCGGAGCCGTCAACTTCCACTTCAACCTCCAGTTCAACCCCCAGTTCAACCTCCAGTTCAACCTCCAGTTCGGCGTCGGCGACGAGCGACCCATGGGCGAAGCTGCGGACATCGGATTGGGGCCTGCTGCTGGTGGCCGCGATCGGAGTTGGCGTCTCGAAGAGCGGCCTGTCCGGCATCGGCATGGTGCATGTGTTGATCTTCGCCTTTGTGTTTGGCGGTCGGGTTTCGACGGGCATTTTGTTGCCGTTGTTGATCGTCGGCGATCTTTGCGCGGTGCGACTGGTCGGTCGCGACGTCCTCTGGATGAATGTCCGCCGGTTGCTGCCGCCCGCCTTGGTTGGCGTGGCGGTCGGCTGGTTGCTGCTCGGACGGCTGGAGGAGCAGTCTTTTAAACCGTTGATTGGCGGAATCATCCTGGCGTTGAGTGTGGGGCAATTGGCGCGGATGTGGCGTCCAGAACTGTTCGCGCGGGTGCCGCACACGACTTGGTTCGTCTGGCTGATGGGAACATTGGCAGGGGTGACGACGATGCTGGCCAATGCGGCAGGGCCGATCGTGGCGTTGTATCTGCTGGCGATCGCGTTGCCGAAGACGCAATTGGTCGCGACGGCTGCGTGGTTTTTCCTGATCGTGAATTGCGTAAAAGTTCCGCTGAGCGCGAATCTTGGATTGATCGGGCCGACGACCCTGGCGATCAATCTGATGTTGGCTCCTTGCGTGGTGCTCGGGTTGATCATGGGCCGCTGGATTGTCGCGCGGATCCCCCAGCGGGCGTTTGACAGTCTTATCCTGGCGTTCACCGCCGCCGGCGCTTTACGCCTGTCCGGCCTCATTTAGCCCCGCGTCCAACGCGGACTGCTGAGCCTTTCGGCCAAAAAGCGAAAACAGCGCCGGTATGCCGGTATGCCGGTATGCTGGTAGCGGGTGGGGTATCGACGTTTTGCGTTTAAGTTCAATCCCGCTCAAAGTTCCCTCAACATGGGCAGATTCTGCGGTTGCGTCACCGTTTTCGCGTGGCGGTCGGAAACTGATCGTCATCGGTGCTACGTCACGCTTTCTCGAACGGCGGATCGTTGCCGATCCTTTGGCCGAAGGCCAAGCTCAACGCAGCCTCGGGCAACGCCCTAGGATGCCGAAGTGACCAAGGACCAATGGTGGCCTGAAAGCCAATCTCACCATGGCCACCAGGGGGGGCGGAGTTAACAAATCGCTGAAAAAAGTGCCCTTCTGAAACGCTACAACAGATTTGAAGTTGGCCTTCGGCCAACGGGCGCAACTGTCCTGGCCTGGGGTGGTTCCAAGTGTCTTCACTCTTGGCGTTTCCATCACACGCAAGCTTCCAAGCCAAAACGACTTGGCGATCATGGAACGGTCTTGCGTGGAAGTTTGGCGAGCCAGCGTCGTATCCGGACGACGCAAACGGCCCCAAAAGTGCCTTTTCCACGGAAAATGCTTGCCCCCGAGTTACGTCGGAAGCCATGATCGGGATATATTGATGCGATTCGAGCCGAGAAGTCGAAGAGACGCTGGAACCAGTCCGCGGGAGCCACTGCGCCGGAGCCATTGCGATGGAACAGAAGTTTGAAGGTACGCCGCAAGCCGAGATTCGTTTGGAAGGCCGCCGGGTCACGCGGACGGATGTCACGCATGACTGGGGGTCGCAGCTCCGCTGGGAGGTCAAACGAAACGGCCAAGTCATCGCCACCCCGAACGCCCGCTTGGATGCCAGCTACGAGCACCCCGAGGCGGTTGCGGGCGACTACGAAATCGTCCTGCAACTGTTCAAGTACGTGAACTACCAGAAGGACAAGAACGGCGAGTACACGGCGAGCAAGTTCATCGAGATCTCCAACAAAGTGGCGTACAAGGTTGGTTGAGCGGCGGAAACCGAACTGGTTCGCAGCAGGCGCCAGGCCCCGGCTAGGTCTTAGGATTAGGAGCGGAATCGGTGATTCATTACGGCGACGAGCGAGTTCCCCAGTGCGGCCAGACGACGCGGCGGAGTTTTTTGACAGCGGGAGCGGCGGGGTTGGCGGGGGCTGTCGCTGCCGACGCTGTTCCAGTTCCAAGCTGCCGGCGCGGTGAACGAGTCGCGGGCGAAGATCCGCAACTGCATCACCATCTTCCTGGTGGGTTCGCCCGGCCATGTTGACACCTGGGATATGAAGCCGGACGCGCCCGATGACGTCCGTGGCAAGTTCCGGCCGATCTCCACCAACGTCTCCTCGGTGCAGATTTGCGAGCACTTTCCGCTGATGGCGCGGATGATGGATCGAGTGGCGCTCATTCGCAGTTTGAATTACAACACGGGCGCGTCGCACGAAAACGGCCAGCGGTGGATGATGACCGGGCACGATTTCAGCCCGAACAACGTGCAGCCGCATATCGGCTCGGTGGTGTCGCGGGTCTTTGGACCCAAGGGCGACCTGCCGGCGTCGATTATCCTGCCGGGTAAAATCGGCAATACGGGGGCCGGACCGTTCCACGGGCAAACGGCCGCGTTTCTAGGAAGCGGACACGAACCGTTCTTTCTGGGCTCCGATCCGGCGTCGGCTGATTTCAAGGTGGCCGACTTGGCGCCGCCTGCCAACCATTCCGAGCCGCGAATCTCCGCTCGACGCGACCTCCTGGGACAGCTCGACGCGTTGCAACGCCGAGCGGATTCGAAGTCCGCTCAAGATCTGGATGCGTCGTACGCCCGCGCGTTCAATTTGCTCACGTCGTCGCAAACCCGCATGGCGTTTGAATTGAAGCACGAGTCCGACAAGCTGCGTGACCGCTACGGCCGCAACACGTTCGGGCAAAGCTGCCTGATGGCGCGGCGTTTGATCGAAGCGGGATCCCGCTTTATCACCGTGAACCACTTCGACACCGTGTTCAATCTCTCGTGTTGGGATATGCACGCGGACGGCGGCGGTTTGAACAATACCTACCTGGATTACGAACGGCTGTTGTGCCCGCAATTCGACATCGCGTTCACCGCTTTGATCGAAGATCTCGAACAACGGGGACTGCTGCAGGAAACCGTCGTCGCGGTGCTCAGCGAAATGGGACGCACACCGAAACTGAACCCGCGGGGCGGTCGCGACCACTACCCGCCCGCTTGGACCAACTTCCTGTGCGGCGGCAACATCCGCGGCGGGCAAGTGATCGGTTCCACCGACAAGATTGGCGCCGCTCCGCACGACTACCCCGTCGAGCCGCCCCGCGTTCTCGCCTCGATTTACCATGGCATGGGCATCGATCTCGAAACGACGATGATGCCCGGTCCGGGCGGCCGCCCGGTCCGCTTCATCGAAGCTGAACCCATTCCCGAACTGTTCTAAACGCGGGGCCCTCCACCCGCGCGTTGACCATGTCCCGCGCCCACCGCCTCGCCGACCGCTCCGCCCCGCCTTCGCCCCTTCCCGCATCGTGTCGCTCTCCATCGTCTCGCCCCGCGTTGTCTCGCCTTGAGGCGGCGCGCGTCGAATCGACGACCGGGACCTGCATGCCGCCGCGGTTTCCATGGGCGTGGAAAGCTCTGGCCGGTGTGGTGCTGTTGGTCGCGAATCTGTCGGCTCCGTGGGTGGCCAGCGGCGCAGCGCCGACTGTTCGCGCGCTGAATGTTCGTGGAATGCGAATCGGCGGCCCAACGACGATCGTTGTCGACGGCGCCGATCTGCTTCCCAATCCGCGACTCGTGATGACGCAGCCGATCGCTTCCCAGTCTGTGAAGCCGACCAGCACCGCCACTCGATTGGAAATCGAGGTAGTGCTCGACGCGGCGGTGGAACCCGGTTTGCAGAGCTTATACCTGGCGACCGATGGCGGGCTTTCGGAGCGGCAATTGATCTCGGTCGACCACCTGCCGCAAGAGCCGTTCGCCCCGACGATTGCCGCGTTGCCCGCCGCCCTGCACGGTTCGTTGGGAACCGGCACGCTAAAGACAACCTTTGCGGGACGCGCCGGGCAAACGGTGTTTTGCGAAGTCGAGGCGCAACGGCTGGGAAGTCGTTTGCGGCCCGTGTTACATCTGTACGACAGCACGGGAAAACATGTGACATGGTCGCTGCCGCTGGCCACGCTGCGTGGGGACACGCGAATCGCGGCGACGCTTCCCAGTGACGGCGACTACACGCTGACCGTCAACGACCTGCAATACAACGCGCCCGGTCCCAATCATTTCCGCTTGAAAATCGGCTCGTGGCAGTTCGCGGACTTCGCCTTCCCGCCCGCGGTGCAACGTGGCTCGGCCGCGACCGTGCGTTTGGTCGGCGCGACCGCGAACCCCGGAGGCGGCCACTTGCTGTCGTCGCCAATCACCGCGCCAAGCGACTCGTTCGCGGTCCCCGCGTTGCCGGCGGACGCGGCGCTGCGGGCCGCTTTCAGCGGCTTGCTGCCCGCGATCCAAGTAACGGAATCGCTGGAAGTCGTCGAGTCCGCGCGCGATTCGACCACGGTGATCCAAGACTTGGCCAGCATTCCGTGCGCGGTGAGCGGCTGGCTGGGCGTCGCCGGCGAGGAGGATCGCTATCGCCTGAAGGTCGTGCCCGAGTCGAAGCTGCGGTTCGAACTGTTCGCGGCTCGGTTGGGTACGGCCATCGATAGCGTGCTCGAAGTGCGACGAGAGGCCGGAGCCGTGCTGGCGACGAACGACGACATCGCCGGCACGACTGACTCGGCGATCGACTTCACGGTGCCCAAGGATGTCGACACGGTCATCGTGGCCGTCAAGGATGCACTCGGCCGAGCGGGCGAAAGCCAGATCTATCGACTCGCCACCACGCTTGTCGCGGCGGCGCCGACTCCGGGTGCCAATCCGGCTGCGGCGGTCGCTTCGCCCGACTTTCGGTTAGTGGCCGAGTTAGACCGGCTGAATGTCGCCGCCGGTGGACGGGGCATCGTGCGGTTGCGAGTCGATCGACGAGGCTTCGCCGGGCCGATTCGCGTCGACCTGGGAGCGTTGCCGCCGAACCTCGCAGTCGACGGGGCCGAGATCCCCGCCGATGCGGCCGGCAAACTCGTCGTGCTCAGCGCGAAAGGCGACACGGTCGGACAGTCTCTCACCACGATTCGCGGTCTGGCGATCGGTGTGCCGGGCGAACCCGGCAAGGTGGCCTTGAACGAAGCCGACAGCGTCGTGTTGGCGACACCCGCGGGCGCCGCACCCGCCACGAACGGACCGGTGGCCGCCGCCCCGTGGCTCGCGTCCCGTTTCGCGTGGTCTCTGTCCGCCGCGACCGCGCCCGGCTTCGACGCCGATTGGCAGCCGCCCACGGATGCCACCATCGTCTTGGGTGGAAAGTTCTCCGCGCCGATCGTCTGCCGTCGTCCTGCCGGTTGGGATGGTCCCGTGCGGCTCGTGGTGCTTACCAGTCAAAATCCGCCGCTCGTCAATGGCAAGGACGATCCGAATCGCACGCTGCGCGCCGAGTCGAACGCGCCGGTCGAACTGCCGGCCGATCCGAAGGCGACAGCCGCGTGGGATGCCAAGCTCGCCGCGGACAAAGCGGTCGTCGACGCGCAAGCGGCGTTTGACAAGGCGGCGGCCGGCACAGACGACAAGGCGAAGGCCGACGCGGAAGCGAAGCTGAACGACGCCAAAACCAAACTCGCGGCGGCGATCGAGGCGGCGAACGCGGCTGCGGCCGCCGCGAAGAACGACATCGCTTTGCCGCTGGTCGTGCCCGTCGACTTGGCGGGCCAATCGGTGGAGATCGCCTTCCGCGCGGAGTTGCTCAGCCGAGACAAACAGCGAGTCTTGCAAACCACCTGCACACCCGTTCGATCGCTGCCGGTCGCGAATCCGTTGCAACTCCATTACGCTGGTCCAACGCCGTTGCAGGCCAAGCTGGACGCCAAGGCCGGCGTAGCGGTGAAGGTTGTCGGGAAAGTGGATCGGCGGTTCGGTTTGACGGGTGACGTCACTGTTTCGGTCGCCGGCCTGCCGGCGGGTGTCGCCGCGCCGAAGGTGGTTGTCAAAGCCGATCAAACCGATTTCGAATTGGAGCTGAAGTTCCCCGCGAACCAAGCTCCGGGCGCCTTGAGCGCCCTGGCGTTGTTCGCCACTGGCAAGATGACGCCGCAGGCGACCTTGGAAGTCCGCAGCGCCGACGTCGCTGTGCCGCTGGAACTGCTCGCGCCCGCCCCGTAAAGTCGACAACGCGGATTGCCTTCCGCAGGAGCTATCGCCGATGAGCGTTTCCCGTATCTGTTCGCTGAAGCGTTGGCTGGCCGCAGCGGCTTGGCTTGTGGTCGCCAGCCTTGGAGCGAATGGCTTCGAAGGTCCCGGCGCGGCGCCGCGGTGCGGCGGCCTCTTCTCGCGGTCCGCGTCAGGAGCGGACATGGGGGTGATCGCGAGCGACATTCGCGTACAGCCGCCGGCGATTCGACTTGTTCATCACCGTCAGCCGCATTCGATTCTCGTGAACGCCACCGGGCCGGATGGCCGAGTGCTCGATTTGACCGGCCAAGCGACGTTCGCCTCGGCCGATCCGAAGATCGCCACCGTCTCGTCGCTCGGCTGGGTTCAAGCGGTGGCAAGCGGCGAGACGCGGATCGCTGTCACGGCGGGCGGAAAGACGGCGACGGTCGTCGTGACGGTGGCGTTGCCGGCAACGACGCCCCAGCACAGTTTTCGCCATGACGTGATGCCCGCGCTCTCGAAAGCGGGCTGCAACATGGGCGCGTGCCATGGGTATTCGCTGGGAAAGAACGGTTTCAAACTGTCGCTCCGCGGCGCCGACGCGGCGGCCGATTTCCTGTCGATTTCCGACGAATTCCTCGAGCGTCGCGTGAACCGGCACCAACCGGCCGCCAGCTTGCTCCTGACGAAGCCGCTCGGGGAAGTGCCGCACAAAGGCGGTGTGCGGTTTGACGCGGGCAGCTTGCTGCATCAATTGATGCTTGGCTGGATCGCGGACGGCGCGCCGAACGATCCGCCCACGACCGCGGAAGTCGAGTCGATCCGGATCTATCCGCCTTCCGCGATCACGTCACCCGGCGCTCAACACCAACTGCAATTGATCGCCCGTTACACCGACGGTGTGGAACGGGATGTGACGAGGCTGGGGATCTTCACGGCCAACACCGAGCGGGTCGCGACGGTGGACGACGAGGGGCTGGTCATTACCCGCGAACTGGGAGAGACCGCGGTGGTGGCGCGGTTCGAGCGGATTTTCGCGACCACGAACTTCATCGTGCTTGGCGAACCGGCGGGCTTCGTGCCGGAACCGGTTCCAACCGATCATCCGATCGATCGCCATGTGGTGGAAAAACTGAACGCGTTGCGAGTGGCGCCGTCGCCGCTGGCCCCGGATGAGCGATTCCTCCGCCGCGTGTACCTCGATTTGATCGGCGTTCAGCCGAAGCCCGAGGAATTGGCCGCGTTCCTTGCGGACCCGGCTCCCGACAAACGCGTGAAGGTCGTGGACGCGCTGTTCAACCGGCCCGAGTTCGTCGATCGCTGGTCGTTGAAATGGGGCGATCTTCTGCAGAATTCTCGAGCGAACCTCAACGAGCCGGCGGTCTACTCGTTCCGCGAATGGATTCGCACGGCGGTCGCGTCGAACATGCCGCTCGACGAGTTCGCTCGACGGGTGCTCAGCGGCCGTGGCGGCATCCAGGACGACCCGACGACAGCGTTTTACGCGGTGAGCAAAGACGCGGACGAGACGCTTCAGCGCGCGACGCAAGTCTTCTGCGGCGTGCGGATGTTGTGTGCGAAGTGCCATCCGCATCCGTTCGAGAACTGGACACAGGTGGACTACTACGGCTTGCACAGCTTTTTCAACCAAGGCGGGGTGAAGCCCGATCCGCGGCTGGCCGGCATTCCCAACGCCAAAATGGTGACGGTCAATCTGGCCGCCGGCTACTCGACCAATCCCCGCACCGGCCGCCCGCAGCCGCCTCGTTTTCTGGGCGGCAAGGAAACCGAGCTTGGGACGGGCGTTGATCGGCGGCTCGCTTACGCCGAGTGGCTCGTGAAGCCGGAGAATCCGTTCTTCGCCCGCGGCATGGCGAACCGTCTTTGGAGCTACTTCTTCCATCGCGGCATCATCGACCCGGTGGACGATCTGCGGACCACCAACCCGCCCATCAACCCGGCCTTGCTCGACGCGCTCACCCGCGAGCTGGTAGAGAGCAAATTCGATGGCCGTCGGCTGATGCGTTTGATCGTGACCTCGCGGACCTACCAACGCGACAGCGTGCCGAACAGTTCGAACGCGCACGACGACGCGAACTTCTCGCGGTTCCTGCCGCGTCGCGTGCCCGCCGAATCGCTGCTCGATTCGCTCGCCCAAGCAACAGGTGTGCCCGAGAACTTCGGCAACGCGCCGCCCGGTTTCACGGCGTCCCAATTGCCGGACGCCGACGTCGCCAGCGACTTCCTCAACCTGTTCGGGAAACCGCAGCGAGCGGAAGCGTGCGAATGCGAACGCGACGACAGCTCGAACATGCTGCAGGCCCTGCACTTCATCAACAGCAACACGATCCTGGGGCGGTTGCGGAATCCGAACGGCCGCGTTTCGCAGTTGATTCGGCAAAAACTGGAGGACGCGGCGCTCATTGAACAGTTGTACCAATGGACCTTGGTGCGGGCCCCGACCGCCAAAGAAAGCGAACTCGCCACGCAGTTCCTCCGCCAAGATCCGGCGAAACGCATCGAGGCGGCCGAGGACCTGATGTGGGCGCTGCTCAACAGCCGCGACTTCCTGTTGATCCATTGAGTTTGAGTGCGCGTGTCGAATGACGAGGGAGTGCGCGTCGGTCGTGTCCGTCACTCTTTCGCGTCCCCGCGTTGTTGATACGAGGAGCTTCCCTGTGGCGACTTCATCGACCGTTCGACCCGCATCGCGCACACCGTTCACAACGTGCCTCTTCGCTCGAACGATGCGGCGCTGGATCGCGGCCGCGGTGCTCGGGGGAAGTGCGGTGGCGGGAGCGTTGCCGGAGTTCGCGTTCTCGAAGTTGGCGGCGGCCGAACCGGAGGTGAGCTACCGTGGCGATGTGTGGCCGATTTTGAAGCGGCACTGCTGGAGCTGTCACTCGGGGACCGACCCGCAGGGCGGGCTGAAAATGGATTCAGTCGCCGACATGCTGAAGGGCGGCGACAGCGGGCCGCTGTACGTGGCCGGGAAGCCTGACGAGAGTCGCCTGATCCAGGTGATTTCCGGCGACAAGCCATCGATGCCGCCCAAGTCGCCACCGCTGGCGGCGATGAAGGTCGACCTGCTCCGTCGGTGGTTGGCGGGCGGCGCCAAGGATGATTCGGGCGGTTCGCCGCTCGGACCGGCGGCCGGACCGCCCTCGGTGGCGATTCCAGCCACCTACCGGTTTCCGGCGGCGATCAGCAGCGTGGCGCTCAGCGGCGATGGCAAGCGGCTCGCGGCGGCCGTGCGAAGCGAAGTCGTGCTGTTGGAGATCGACGACGTCGCCGCTCCACCGCGACGTGTGCCGACCGATTGCGATCTGCTAACCCACGTCGAGTTCAGTCCGGATGGAGCGGTGATCGCGGCTTCGGGCGGCCAACCAGGCCGCCACGGCGAGGTTCGGTTCCTGCGTTACTCGGACGGCGGCGCCGTGGCGACCCGTCGAAGCGGCAACGACACGTTGTTCCGGGGCAACTTTTCGCCGGATGGAAAGCGGCTGGCACTCGGCGGAGCGGACGGCGCGGTCCATTTGATTCCGGTCGATCCGGCCGCTGAGATCCGGCGGTTTGAACTGCACACGGACTGGGTGATGGATGTCTCGTTCGCACCCGACGGCAAGACATTCGTTTCGGGAGGTCGCGATAAAGCGACGAAGATCAGCGACGGCGAGACGGGCGTGTTACTGCGGGCTGTGGACGCTTCGCCCGACATCATCACCGCGGTTGCCACGGACGGTGTGTTCGCGGTGTCGGCGGGCCGAGCGCGAACGTTGATCGGCTACGATTACAAGATCGCGTTGTCGGGCGTGGGAGTGACTGGCGCGGGCAATGGGGCTCAGCCGATCACGAAGCGAGACCAGTATACCAAGCCGTTCGAGGGCCAACCGGCCGAAGTGCTGGACATGGCGGCGAGCGGCGACCGCAAACTCGTCGCGGTCGCGGGCATGTTTGGCGAAGTGCGAGTGTACCGGATTGCGGATCGGCAACGCGTGGCGTCGGTGGCCAACGTTCCCGCGCCGATTTACTCGCTAGCGCTCGATCAAGCCGGCACGCGGTTGGCGGTGGGTTCGAAGGGCGGACAGGTGTTGGTGTACGAGCTGCCCGCCGGCAAGCTTTTGCGGACGATCGTCCCCGTTCCGGTGCAAACAGCCAGCGTCAACAACGGTTCCTAGCCATCCAAGGGCGGGCGATCGACGAGACCGTAGGATCAATGAGGCCGCAGGATCAACGAAGCCGCGGGATTAACGAAGCGGAGGGATGTCTTCGTTTACCGCCAACACCGTTCAATTAGCGACAAGCTTGTTCGGTTCAAAAGCTGGCGTGTGATGAAGAAGGGAAGGGTGGAGACACTCGGAATCATCCCACGGCAAGAACAGTTGTCCCTGTTGGCCGAAGGCCAACTTCAACGTAGCCTGGGGCAATGCCCGCGTTGGGTTGCGTCCCCGCAGGAGCCCAACTCCGTTTCTCCTGATTCCAATAGCCTACACAGTCGCCAGCCCACTGGTGATGTACACTTGGACACGTTCGCTATGCGTCCGAAGATCCTGCGGCGACAGCCGCACCCTGCGACTCCTGCGATGGCGACCCACAGGAAACCCAGAAGGACCCAGAGTTTTGTTGGAGGCTAAACGCATGGGAGGGCCACGAGTACCGTCTGCCGATGGAAGCGGAATGGGAGTACGCCTGCCGGTCGGGGACGACGACGGCGTACGATTTTTGCGACTCGCTGAACGGCGAAACAGCCAATGTGGATCGGAACTATCCCTACGGCACAACGACCAAGGGGACGTACCCGAAGCGGACCGCACAGGTCGGGACCTATGGGACCAACGCGTTTGGTTTATACGATCCGCAGGCTAAATCGGGATGAAATAGACAAACTGCGGGAACTGGAAGGACAACCCATCGCCGCCCAAAAATGCTTCACAGCACTGTCCTAACTGGCGTTCCGAGGATCTTCGGGAGTCGAGGATTGTTCGCGCGGATGGAGTCTATTCCTGACGCGATTCATTCTGGTCGATTCGTCATTGGCGCCTAAGGCGCCGGTTCGACTCGCGGCACAGTTGTGGTGAACTCGCGGCCATGCAGTTCGATCGCGCGGTATCCGGGCCAGCG
>CAIXSC010000318.1 GCA_903921945.1 uncultured Planctomycetaceae bacterium | reverse complement strand
TTTCGATTTTGGATTTCGGAAACGTGAACGTATACGGCCCTTGTAGCAACTGCGCAAGCCCAGGGCAAGTGCCGCACAACCCATTGCTCCCCCACCAGTCGCCATTCATTACCACCCGTCGTTTACCGCCAACCGTCGTTTACCGATGCCCATCGATTACCGCCATTACCGTTCAATTAGCGACAAGCCTATTCGGTTCAAAAGCTTGCGTGTGATGAAACTTCGTTCTCCTGGATCTTCGTGCTCGTCGTGTGCTTTGTGGTACACCGATGGCCGCGGCCGCTTGTCTGCCAGGGGAACATGCCACTCGTAGCAACGCTGACGATCGGACTCTGAACGTCTCGCAAAAGCGGTGACGCAACGTCCAAAGCCGCATCGGTTTATGGAATCTTGAACGGGATTGCGTTCACCGCCGAGCCGTAGGCGACGGCCGGGCCGGCCCCCCAATCAGCCCCGCCATGCCGAATCCCGCTTCCAACCCGGCCAGCGCCTGCGGCTTGGCGGCAAACGCATTCGTGCCCGAATCGGTGCCAGGCACGAATGGCGGGCACGAATGGCTCTCGGCTGAATGACGCCGCTGACCCGCCGCAAGCGGACGACACGCTGGCCTGCTTTTGGCGGACTCACTGGTCCGACCGCGATTACCGAAACTCACGCGGCCAACGGATCGAGATCGTCAACCCCGAACAAAAAGGTTGGAACGAACACACCGCCGGAATTCGGGCACAAGAGATCTCGTGGCTGGGGCAGGAAGCCCCGGCCACGTCAACTTGCCACGAGGAACCAGGCATACATCCGGTGTACTTGAATCCGTCGAATCACGTCTCTCGTGGTTACTTTTTGCGCATCCTGCCGGCCGGACTGGGCGAACTGACCTTGCCCTCGCACCCAGTGGGGCTCGGCCCGGGCGACTCGCGAGCGGTCGCCATCACGCGTGACGGTTGCCGGTGATCCGCTTGCGGATTTCGTCTTTGAGCCGGGCGAGCACCGATTGTTTGTCGGTTTCGTCAAGGATGCGCTTGACGACCGTTTTGGCGCCTTCGGGGCCCCAGGACGCGTTGTGCTCGAAGTAGTACCGCGCGGCTTGCCCGACGATATACGAGCCGTAGCCGGCGGCGGCTCCCTGCGGGATCGCGGTCAGCAGCGTGCCGTAGCCCGCGGTCAACGCCTTGAAGGTCGACGCGGCCCAATGCGTGGCGATTTCGCCGGCGAGCACCCAGCCGGCCGCCTTCAAGATTGAAGTCGCTAAGCCGCGGGCGTTCATCCACGACATTTCCAGGCCGTAAATGTGAGCCAGCGTCGCCACCATCGTCGCGTCCACCGCGCTACCGCCCAGCACATCCACCACCGGTACCGGATTCAACGCCACGGCCAGCGCTTTGATCGCGGCGTAGCCCCAGATCACCTGGCCGGCCTGCTGCGATCGCATCTGCACCCGCAACGCGGCGATGCGGTCGGATTTGTCAACGGCGTACAGAGCGCCATTAAGTGCCAGCAGCGCGAGTCCGTCGCGTTCCAGCATCTCCAGGATCCGCGTCTTCAACGGCTCGACGTC
>CAIXSC010000317.1 GCA_903921945.1 uncultured Planctomycetaceae bacterium | reverse complement strand
TGATTGTGGTGACGGACAACGAGCGGATTTTGGGATTGGGCGACTTGGGCGCGGGCGGCATGGGGATTCCGATCGGCAAGTTGGCGATCTACTGCGTGGCGGCCGGTGTGCGTCCAGAGCATTGCTTGCCGATTAGTTTGGATGTTGGCACGAACAACCGCGAGCTGCTTGAAGACCCGCTGTACATCGGGCGACGCGCTCCACGCTTGCGGGGCGAACCGTACTTCCAATTGCTGGATGCCTTCGTCGCCGCTGTGCGCGAGACGTTCCCCGAATGCCTGATTCAGTGGGAAGATTTTCACAAGGACAACGCGTTCGCGGTGCGCGATCGGTATCAGTCCGTGACGCCCAGCTTCAACGACGACATTCAGGGAACGGCGGCTGTGGCCTTGGCGGGCATCCTGTCGGCGATGCGGGTCACGGGCGAACCGTGGGAACGGCAGCGGATTCTGTACGCCGGCGCCGGAGGCGCGGGTGTGGGCATTGGACGGCTCGTGCGAGCGGCGATGCGGCAAGCGGGCGTTGACGCCGAGACGCTACGAGTGGCACAGCTGTTTGTCGATTCGCAGGGCGTCGTCCACTCGGGACGGCAGTTCCGCGAGCCGCATAAACGCGACTTCGCGTTATCCGCCGACGAAATGGCTCGATATGGATTGAACCCTGACAGCGGGCTGCTCGACGCCGTGCGAGCCGTCCGTCCCACGGTCCTGATCGGAACAACAACACGGCGCGGGGCGTTTGGCGAGTCCGTGGTCCGCGCGATGGCCGAACATTGCGACCGGCCCGTCATCATGGCGCTCAGCAATCCCACGGCGAACTGCGAGGTGGTGCCGGAGGACGCGCTGCGATGGTCAGATGGACGGGCGTTGGTGGCCACGGGCAGCGCGTTCCCGCCGCTCGAGTTCGGCGGTCGACGGCATTTATTCGGGCAAGCGAACAACGTGTTCATTTTTCCGGGCGTGGGTTTCGCTTGTTTGCTGGCGAAGGTGCGACGCGTCGATGACAGCTTGTTCCTTGCCGCCGCGCGGGAGCTGGCGGATTGCGTGACCGCGGATCGGCTGGCCGACCATGCGCTCTACCCGCCGGTCGCGGATCTTCGCGCCGTCAGCGCGCGGGTGGCGGCGGCGGTCGTTCGGGAAGCGGTTCGCTCGGGCCAAGGCGTTCTGCCCGACTCGCGTTCGCCCGAGCAACTGGTGGCGGATTCCATGTGGGTCCCCGAATAGCCGGCCGTTTGAATCGGGCAGGCTATTCGTAACGCAGTGCCTGGATCGGGTTCAGTCGGGACGCCTTCCACGCGGGATAGAAACCGAAGATCACGCCGACACTGACCGAAACCGTCACCGATGCCACGACCGCCGGCAACGACGATTCCACGGGCCATTGGAAGGCGACTCGCAAGACGTAGGAACTGAGGCGCCCGACCAGGATGCCGACCGCTCCGCCGGACATGCAGAGAATGATCGACTCGACGAGAAACTGGCGAAGGATATCGCGTTGCCGCGCGCCGACAGCCATCCGCAAGCCGATTTCCCGGGTGCGTTCCGTCACCGAAACCAGCATGATATTCATGATGCCGACGCCACCGACGATCAGCGAGATGGTGGCGACCGACAGCAGGAGTCCGCCCATGACCCGGGTTGACGAGCTGAGCGCCTCGTTCTGTTCGGTCATATCGCGAATGTTGAAATCATCGGGCTGGCCCTGTCGGATGCGGTGCAGCCGTTGCATGACTTCGATGATCCGCCGCTTCGCCTCGGGCACATCGGCCGCCCGTCCCACTCGGACCATGATCGTGTCGACATTCGTCATCCGTTCGATCTGCGGATTGTTCGCCTTTTGCTGGGCGGAGGCGAGCGGAAAGAGCTTGGCTTGCACGCTCGGATAACGCGCGCTCAACGAATTGACCTGCTGCGCGGGGTCGGTCGCGACCGTCGCGCTTTGATTCACATTCGCCACGGACGTTCCCGCCACCTTGTACTTCAACGCCGTCCAGGGTGTCAGCACGACATCATCCTGGTCCATGCCCATGGTGTTCGAGCCTTTGGGCGCCAGCACGCCGATCACTGTGAACGGCTTGCCGCTAATGCGAACCTCTTTGCCCACCGGCGACTCGTTGGCGAACAGTTCGCGCACGATAGTGGTTCCCACCAAACAGACTTGCACCGCGTTCCGCACATCCTGGTCCGAGAAGCAAACGCCTTCCAGCAGATCTTCCCATTCACGCACATTCAGGTAGGCGGGCGTTGAACCGTACAGATAGAAGGGAACCCAGTTGCGATTTCCGTAGACGACTTGCGTGCGCGACCGCACCACCGGCGCGACACTGACGAGCTGCGGGATTTCCTCCTCCAGCGCCGCGGCGTCTTTAAGCGTGAGCGTTTGCTGCGAGCCGCCGCCCATGCTCACCCCGCCGCTCGCCGCCGTGCCGGGCTGCACCATCAGATTGTTCGCTCCCATGCGGGCGATCATCTCTTGAATCGCTTTGCTCGAGCCGCGTCCGATCTCCATCATCGCGATCACGGCGGCCACGCCGATCACGATTCCCAGCGTTGTGAGAATCGACCGCATCAGATTGCGGCGCAGCGCTTTGGCCGCCGTCTTGATCGTGCGAACGTAGGCTTTCATCGACTGTCACTCCTCGGAGAGAATCAGGCCGTCCTTCATGACGATCCTACGCTGGGCATGCCGCGCGACGCCCTGGTCGTGCGTCACCAAGATCACCGTGATCCCCTGTTCCGAGTTCAGACGCTTGAACAGATCGAGGATTTCGGCGCTGGTCTTCGAGTCGAGGTTTCCGGTCGGCTCGTCCGCCAGCAGCAATTTCGGTTCGTTGATCAGCGATCGGGCGATCGCCACGCGTTGCTGCTGCCCGCCCGACATCTCGGATGGCTCGTGGTCGAGGCGATGGCCGAGCCCTACTTGTTCGAGCAGTTTCTTGCCACGCTCGCGGTTTTGCTCGTCGGTCCACTGATGGTCGCCGTATTCGAGCGGCATGAGGACATTTTCGAGCGCGCTGGTGCGGGCGAGCAGATTGAAGCTTTGGAAGACGAAGCCGATTTTACCGCTCCGCACCGCCGCCAATTGGTCCGAACCGTATCGCGACGTCAATTCGCCATCGAGCCAGTATTCGCCAGAGGTGGGCGTATCGAGACATCCGAGGATATTCATCAGGGTCGTCTTGCCGGAACCCGAGGCGCCGGTCAAGGCGACCAGATCGCCCGGATGGATTTCCAGGGAGACGCCTTTGAGCACCGGCACTGCCGCCTCGCCCTCGCCGTACGTTTTGCGGATGTCGCTAAGCCGAATCAGTGCCATGGGCAGGGTCGTTCGCGCGCCGTTCTTTAGTCTTTTTTCTTGCCCTGCATTTGCGGCAGCAGCGGATTGACGACGTTGGCGCCGGTCGCGGATCGGTTCTCGCCGGTGACGACTTCAGTCCCTTCGGCCAGCGAATCGCCGCTTTCGGGAACGATTTCGGTCCGAGCGCCATCGCTGTCGAGCGCCTTCACGGGGATGGACCGCACGTACCGTCCGTCGCGTACCCAGACGGCGGACTTGGGCGGCTTCGCGTCCCGCTGGGACTCGGCGATCAACTCTTTCCGGGGCTTCCAGTTCAAGGCGGCGTTAGGCACCAGGAGCACGTTGTCCCGCTGCGCGACTTCGAATTTCACGTTGGCGGTCAAGTACGGCAACAGCTTGTTGCCTTCGTTTTCCACATCGACCACAACCGTGTAGGTAACGACGTTCTGGGTCATCGAGGCATTGAGTCGAATTTGTTTGACTTGCCCGGAGAACGTTTCATTGGGAAACGCGTCGACGTTGAACGTGACGCGTTGTCCGGGCGCCAAGCGTCCGATGTCGGCCTCGTTCACCGACGCCCACACCTGCAAACGGCTCAGATCTTTCGCGATGAGAAACAAGCTGGGCGCGTTCAAGCTGGCGACGACCGTCTGCCCGATGTTCACGCGGCGGTCGATGATGACACCTTTGATCGGCGCCCGGATCGTGGTGTATTGAAGGTTCTGCTCGGCGCGCTTGAGGGTTGCGTCGGCGCTTTGCAGGTCGGCTTCCGCCTCTTCCGCCGCCGCCTTGGCCTTTTCCACCGCGATTTTCGATTGGACGATCGTCGCTTCGTCGGAAAGGACCGCCGCGCGGCTGGTGTCGACCGTGGATTGATGCAAATCGAACTGCTCGTCGGTGATCACTTTCGTTTCGTACAAGCGGCGAGTGCGGGCGAAGTCGCGATCGGCGAGGTCCAGTTTGGCGCGGGTCTGGGCGAGCACGGCTTCCGCGCGAACCACCGCTGATTCGGTCGCCTTGATCTCCGACTGGGCCTGATGCAACCGGGCCTGGGCCTTGGAATACATCGCCTTCGCGAGATTGACTTCCTGTTCGAACAACGCCGGATCGATCCGAGCCAGCACAGCGCCTTCTTCCACGGTGCTGCCGTAATCGATGACTTTGCCGCTGGCCGGGTCGCGGCCGAATTCCTGGATCTTGCCGGCCACTTGCGCGCCGACGTCGATCACTTCCTCGGGTTCAAGCGTGCCGGTCGCGCTGATCGCCACCCGCAGATCGCCGCGTTCCACCGGGGCCACCTTGAAGCTTCGCGCATCGCCAGTTCCCGACGAACCCCAGCGGGCGATGCCAAACCACGCCACGGCGCACACGGCCGCGCCGATTACGAGCGATTTCACGATCCAACTTCGCATGGCCTGCGCTCCGCTCAGCAATGGCTACCGGCACCCCCTCCTGTCCGTCCCGCTCGCGACAGATTGGTCTTGCCCGGTTTCGCTGATCCGCCTAATGATACCAGTCCCTTTTGCGGAGTGTGAACCCGTGCGCAAGCTAACCGTTATCATCCCCTGCAAGAACGAGCGGCTAAACATCCGGCCGTGCATCGAGTCCGCTCGGTTGATCGCCGACGAGGTATTGATCGCCGACTCGGGCTCGACAGATGGCACGCTCGATATCGTCGCGCAGATGGGTGGCTGTCGCGTGATTGAACGCCAATACATCCACTCGGGCGACTTTAAGAATTGGGCGATCCCGCAGGCGACACACGACTGGGTGTTCATCCTGGACGCGGACGAGCGGATCACTCCCGCGCTTGCCGCTGAAGTACGCCGGCATCTGACGGAAGGCCCCAAGCTCGACGGCTATCTTGTGCCCCGCTTGAATTACTTCATGGGCTATCCGGTTCGCCGGAGCGGGTGGGGCAACGAGGCGTTAATGCGGTTTTTCCACCGGGACCATGGCCGGTACGTGGGTGATACGGATCACGCGGAAGTCGTCATCGCGACCGGCAGGTCGGGCCGGCTGCACCGGCAAATGGAGCACTTCACCTTTTGGACCTACGAACAGTACTTGCGGAAGTTCAACCGGTACGCCCGTTGGCAGGCGGAAGTTTGGTTCGAGCAGGGGCGCCAGCCAAGCTTGTTGAAGCTGTTCTTCAACGCGCCACTCCGATTTTTCCGCTGTTACATCCTGCAACTTGGCTTCCTGGACGGCATGGTGGGGTTCCAGGTAAGCATGATGCAGAGCTACTACACGTTCATGAAACAGGCGCGGCTATGGGAACTGTGGAACGCTCAACAACAGCCAGATCCCGAAGCGGCGGCGACGCAGCCACGCTCGCGTTCGCGTTCCGCGACGCCGAAAAGCGTCGATCCCTGTCCTGGTTCGCCGGCAATCGGAATTGCGCGGTCTGTGAGTTAGCGACAGGTTAATGGCATCCTGGCACGAGGATCGAGGCATCGTGCCGCGAAGGTCTATCGCGTTGGCGCCAACCCCGAATCTGTGACCGGGACAGTCTGTATTGTAGTGGACTGCCGCGCCTTCGCTCTTGGCCCGCGAGTCGGCGTTCGGGTCGCTTGTCGGCGTTGCTGATAGTCCGCGGTTTCTCGCCAAAAAAAAAGAGGGGCCTTCTGGGTTTCCTGTGGGTCGCCATCGCACGAGTCGCAGGGTGCGGCTGTCGTCGTGGCTCAAACTGGGTCTTGTGATCGACGCCCCCATGGGCGAACGACAATAGGTTGGCGGGCGTCAATGGCTTGCCACCAAAAAGGACCCTTCTGAAGCGACACCATGGGTTGAAGTTAGCCTTCAGCCAACAGGGAC
>CAIXSC010000316.1 GCA_903921945.1 uncultured Planctomycetaceae bacterium | reverse complement strand
GCCATGCATCACCACGATTCCTGCCGCCGAGGCGGCGATCAAGGCGATGGAAGCGCTCGCCCAGGAAGAAATGACCGTCCAGTCGTTGCAAGAACGCTTCCCCCAGCCCCGGCGGTGAACGCCGGCCCGGGGTGCAGCAACAGGCAGCCTGTGAAGCAACAGGCAGCCTGTGAATCAAGCGGCAGACTAGCTGGCTGGTTGTCGGTTGGGCTTTGGGCAAGAATACTGGGCAGTGTGGGTTCCGTCGTCCGCGCGTTACGTACCTTCGTTCTCTTCGTTCCGGAGAATCGTTCCGATGGATGCTTATGCCGTTACTTCGCTCACCCGTCGCCGCCTGCTGGCGATCGCCGCCGCCACTTCGGGAGCGGCCGCCGCGGGAGTCGCCTGGTTCGACCTGCCGCGCGTGCTTGGCGCCGAGCTTGCCGATGACGCGTTTGGCGGGTTCCCCGTTGGCGTGCAGAGCTACTCGCTGCGGAACTTCAACGTGGTGGAAGCGGTGCGGCACATTCAGGGGTTGGGGGTGCGATACGCCGAGTTCTTCGGCAAGCATCTGCCACTGGAAGCGACCGACGCCACGATTCAAGAAACGAAAAGACTGCTGGCGGACGCTGGGATTCAACTCGCCGGCCATGGCGTGAACGGTTTTTCCAAGGACCATGCGAAGAACGAGAAGGTTTTCGCGTTCGCCAAGCGGGCTGGCATCCGCAATTTGACGGCCGATCCGACCCCGGACTCGTTCGAGAGTCTGGAGAAGCTCGTCGCGCAGTACAACATTCGCATCGCGATTCACAATCATGGCCCGGGACATCGCTACGACAAGCTGGAGCAGGTGGTGAAAGCGGTCCGCGACCGTCATCCGCTGATCGGCGTCTGCGTCGATACGGGACACGTGATCCGCACGAAAGAAGATCCGGTGAAGTGGATTCGGGAACTTGGCCCGCGCGTCTTCGCCGCTCATCTGAAGGACGATATCAAGCAGGATGGCGGGTCGCAAAACGTGGTCATCGGCAAGGGCAATCTGGATGTCGTGGGCGTCTTCCAGGCGCTCCAGGACGTCAAGTTCCCGGCGGATGGCGATTTGGCGTTGGAGTACGAAGCGAATCCAGCCAATCCGGTGGAAGACATGAAGCAGTGCATCGCCGTGGCTCGTGAAGCGATCGCCAAAGTCGCGAAGAAGGCCTAACGCCATGATCGACTCGCGCTCGGTCGGTGACGCGGGCTGTTTCCTCTCGTTCGAGACGCTCGAAGCCCGGCGGCAAAACTTGCCGCCGGCGCCGCGGGATACGGGCACGCTGACGCGAGTCATGTCCCGCGGCGTGGGCGGAGTTCGCCAGTTGTTGGACGAAACCGTGCTCACTGTGCAAGGCGGCGTCCCGGGCGACTCGTGGGGACGAAGCCGGTCCCCCGATCCCGAAGCGCAACTCGCGGTCATGCAGGAGGACATCGCGCGGCTGATCGCCAACGGCCAGCCGCTCGAATTGTCCGGCGACAATCTTTGGCTCGAACTCGATTTGTCGGCCGCCAACCTGCCAGCAGGCACGCGACTGGCCGTGGGCGAAGCGATCCTCGAGTCGACGCCGCTGCCACATGATGGCTGTAAAAAATTCCGCGCGCGATTCGGGTCCGACGCGCTTCGATTCGTCGCGACACCGCCGCTCCGGCATTTGAATCTCCGCGGCATTTACCTGCGTGTGGTCCAAGACGGTCGGGTACGCGTCGGCGATACGGTGCGAAAGCTTCCGTGCGACGCCTGACATGACATAACGCTTGCGAAGGAATCTCCATCCATGACACGCGCACACCGATGCGGTTCGTATCTTCCCGGCTCGCGCCGCGAGTGGCTCAAACGGGCAGCCAACGGCTTTGGCGCGGTCGCGCTGGCATCGCTGCTGGCGGAAACCGATGGCGGTCGCCTGCTGTCGGCCGCCGACGAGACGGCCCGCGGAAACGCCAATGGCGGGGCTCCCGGCAACGCGGCTAGCGGGCCAGCGAATCGCGAGGCGGCGAATCGCGAGGCGTTCGCGCCGCGGCCCGGACATTTTGCCGCTCGAGCCAAGCATGTCATCTTCTTGTACATGGACGGCGGGCCGTCGCAAGTTGACACGTTCGATCCCAAGCCGTTGTTGCAGCAGCAGAACGGCAAGCCGTTCGCGATGAAGATCGAGCCGACCCAGTTCAACAACATCGGTAACACATTGGGCAGCCCCTGGAAGTTCTCGCAGCACGGCGAGAGCGGGTTGCCGATCAGCGAGCTGTTCCCGCACTTGTCACGGCACGCTGACAGCTTGGCGGTCGTGAGATCGATGACGAGCGATTTTTCGGAGCACACGAACGGGAACTACTTCCTGCATACGGGCATCGGCATCCAGGGGCGGCCGAGCATGGGTGCGTGGTTCGGCTACGGGCTTGGCAGCGAATGCCGCGATTTGCCGGGATTCATTGTGCTCAACGGCGGCCTCATCCCGCCCGGCGGGCTCGACAACTTCAATAGCGGATTCCTTCCCGCCACTTATCAAGGTTCCGTTTTCAATGCGGGCGACGCGCCGGTCGCGAACATTCGTCGCGCCGAGGCGTCCGACAAACTGCAACTGAACAAGCTGGCGTTGCTCAATAAACTGGACCGCCGCGTGCTCGATCGGCTCGGGCATGTGGACCAACTGGAATCGGCCATCGCCAACTACGAACTGGCCTATCGGATGCAGACGGCTGTGCCCGGTTTGGCGAACCTGAACGACGAAACCGAGGCGACGCGATCGCTGTACGGATGCGACTCGAAGTACAACGGAACGGCGACCTTTGGACGGCAGTGCTTGCTCGCCCGACGGCTCGTGGAGAAGGGGGTGCGGTTCATCGAGTTGACCTGCCCGTCGGTCGGACATGACCGTTGGGATCAGCACGGCAACTTGCGCCGCGGCCACACCGACAACGCCTTGGCGGTTGACCAGCCGATTGCGGGACTGATCGCCGATCTAAAGCAACGCGGACTCTTCGATCAGACACTGTTGGTTTGGTCCGGCGAATTTGGCCGCACGCCGTTCGCTCAAGGTGGCGATGGCCGCGACCACAACCCGTTTGGCTTCAGCATCTGGATGGCGGGCGGCGGCGTGAAGGGTGGCGTCACGCACGGGGCGACCGATGAATTCGGCTACAAGGCGGTCGAGAACAAGCTGACGATCCACGACATGCACGCCACGATGCTCCATTTGTTGGGCATCGATCACGAACGACTGACGTTCCGCTTCGGTGGCCGCGACGTGCGACTGACCGACGTCTACGGCGAGGTGATTCGCGAGATCCTGGCCTAGCGAGTAACGTTGGTCGCAGTGATTTCCGCTGCCCGCACGGATCGCGACTGCTCATGCTGATTGCCGCGCGTCGCGCTGATTGCCGCGCGTCGCGCTGATTGCCGCGCGTCACGCTGATTGGCGCGCGTCGCGCTGGCGCTGTTGACTGCGTTCCCACGATAGGATGCGGTCGAGCAGTTGGTTTACCGCTTGGCCGGCGCGGGTGGCAGGGCGGGGCCTGCGGGCGCGGGTGGCGGGGCGGGGCCTGTCAATTGTTGCAACGCGTTCGCCGCGCCGGCGTGGCGCGGGTTGAGCGACAACGCGACACGAAACCAGCCGACGGCCAAGTCGGGCCGATCGAGGCGGATGGCGGTCTCGCCCAATTGGTAGCGGAGTTCGGCGTCCTGCGGGGCGTTCGCCGCTTGCTCGTGCAGCTTGGTGAACTTGTCGCGCAGCGCTTTGATCTCCTCGCTGGTTTTCAACTCCCGATCCGCCTCGTCGACTTTTCCCATGCGCCGGTAGACCTGCGAGAGCTTGAACCGAGCGGTGTAGTCGCGCGGATGGCGGGCGATGGCCTGCCGCAAATGCCCGGCAGCCTCGTCGACGCGCCCGGCCTCCAGGCTACGGGTCGCCGCCAACATCCGCGCGGCCAGGTTGTCGGGGTCGCCATTCAATGCCCGCGCGATCAACGGGTCGGCCTCTTCGCCTTGTGTCAGCCCGATATGGCACTCGGCGGCCAGCACCCATGTCGCCGGTTCCTGCGGGGCATCCGCCAGTGTCGCCAACGCTTCGCGGTACTCCCGTTGTTTTGTTTGGCATTCCGCCAACTCCACCCGGATTTCGCCGGCGCTCTTCTGCGCTGGATCGCGTTTCAACGACTCGCGATAACAGGTGATCGCATCGCCATAGTGTTCAAAATCTTTATGCATCAGTCCCATGAGTCGATGCGGTCGCGGATCGACCGGATCGAGCCGCGCGATCGTCTCCAGGTGCGACAACGCGTGATGGATCGCGCCCAGATCGTAGTAGCTGGAAGCGATCCAGCGATGCGCGTCGATCGCGTTCGGGTCGACTTCCAGCGCCCGCGACAACGGCTTCAACGCCTCGGCTTGTTGCCCAAGCTGGTACAGCGCCTGGCCGGCGAGCGTCATGGTCCGCACATGCAGTTCGGGCACGTCGCGCGAATACCGCAGTTCGTTCAGCGCCTCTTCGGGTTGACCATCCAGCAGGAACAACGCGCCGGCCAGAAAGTGACGATGCGGTTCGTAAGCGTCCGCGCGCGGCCAGTTCGGTAACTCCCGCCGGATACCGTCGGCGTCCTGCCGATCCGCCGCCGCCAGCCCACGGCGAAAACGCTGGCCTGCCGACCGCCAATACCATTGAGCACCCAAGCCGGCCGACAACGCCACCAACAGCCCTAACAACACCACGAGCCGCCAACCGCGCCGCCGGTTACGGACGGCGATGGAATCCGATGGCGAGTTGGGTGGAATGGCGGGAGACGTGGTCATGCGGAAACCCCGGTGGCGGGCGAGTTGCCATCGCGAGCCGCCTCGAGCCACGCGAGGGTTGCGCGCAGGACCGACTCGGTCGCCTGCCAATGCAACAGGTGGCCGATGCCGGGAAACCGAACTATGGCGCCATCCGCCAGGTTTTCGAGCAACCAGCGAGTGTCCTCGGGACGCAACATTCCGGCCACCGCCGTATCGGCTTCCAGCACGAGCGCCGGACAACGTATTCGCGCGGCCAGCGCGGGGCCGTCGTAACCATCCAGCCATTCGCCAGCGGTGATCGGATCGAGCACGTTGGGATCGAGCCGTTCGAGACAATGCGCCATGAAGCGGAGGGCGGCCGCGTCACGCAAACGTCCGAGCGGCACGTCCGCTGGCTCACCGGGGATGCGAATCGGCAGCGCGGCTAACTCGGCACGCAGCTCGGCGGGCGACCGTCCTAGCCGCACAATACGGGCCATTCCCTGGAATTGGCTGTGATACGGCGTGCCGAAAATGTCGCGGCCCATCGTGTGGAAGGGCGGGTCTTCGAGCACGACAGCCCGCGTCTTGTCGGGACGCGCGGCGGCGGCGGCCAGAGCGACCATCGCGCCGAGCGAATGGCCGTAGATCGCCGCTGGCTCGTCGAACCGATCGAGCAACGCGACAATATCGCCGACGTAGTCCACGACCTTGTAGCCGCTGCGGGCCCGATCCGATCCACCGTGACCGCGAAAATCGACCGCATGGATCGACCAGCGAGTGGCCAGCGCCGGCCACAGCGGCGCGAAGTCGGTCCATTGCCGCACCACGCCGTGCAGCAACACCAGCGGTGGTCCGTGCTTGGGCCCTTCGGCGATCCGCAGCTTAAGCCCGTTCAGTTCCCAGCGTCGTTCGATAAACACGTCAACACCGTCCGCGTCCGATGAATCAGCCCCGCTTCATTTCAGCCCCGCCTCATTTCAATTCGACAATCCGCAGGCCGCCCGCGAGCACTTCAGCGTGGACCTCGCGGCAACCGCCGGGACCGTCGCTCAGCTCGAGGCGGTCGGTGGGCAACAACCGATCCACAGCGGAGGTGAGGGCGATTCGCGAGCGAATGGTTACGGGTTTGCTTTGGCGGTAGTCGGTCGCCGTGATTCCCTGCTGCGGCTTGTCTTGGCCGGCCGGGTTGATCAGCGTCACCATCCAACTGTCGCGAGCTCGATTAACCATCCACTGCACGTCGCCTTCGACTTCGATCGGCATCTGTCCGCGGGTCAGATGCGCGATCAGTCGGGGCACCAGCGGCACCGCGCGGCGATCGATTCCCATGCCGCGCGGGATCGACAGGTAGACGATTCGACCTTGGCCTCGATCGGCGGCGGCGCAGCACACGGCGCCGTCGGCCGTGCGCGCGAGTGCTCGCCAACCCACGGCGGCGCCTGGCGCCGCGCCGTTCGGATCGGCCACGCGCAGCGGCCGGAAGCGGAAGCGTTGCGAAGGATGCGGCATCGTTTCATCCAGCCACACATACGACGAGGCTTCCTGGGGATTGTCCGACGGCGGCAGCTGGAGGGCGCTGAGTCCAGGGCCGGTGAGGTGCGCGTCGGCGACGAACAAGGTTCCGCCGCGTTCCACGTACTGCGCCAGCCGTTGGCCTTCGGCCGCAGTCAATTCGATGTCGCCCGCCGCGATGACGACGGGGTAGGTGTCGATGGTTCGCCAACGCTGCGCGTCTGGGTAGGCGAGCACGACATCGAAGATGTCGCCGAACATTCCCGGCAAGAACACTTCGTTGGTGCCGGTCATCGGTTTCTCGGACTCGGCCGCCATCGGATGGTAAGCCGCCCAGAAGTATTCTTCCAGCATCCGTTCGTGGTCGCCGAACAGGAAGCGATCAGGTTGTTCGTGCCAATTCTTGAAGGCGTTGGGCCAGAACGGAGCCGGCTCCCAGCCGTGGGCGTAGTCGACAAGAAACGCGACGGGTGTGTACGGGTTGCCGCGATCGAAACCGGTCGACGGCGCCGTCGCTCGAAGGAAGCGATCGACCAGCTTGCCCTTGGGGGACAGTTGCAGTTCCTGCTTGCCGGCCGCGCCGGTTCCACCCGGCTGCCAAAACTCGTCGAAGCCTTGCTCGTGGTAGAACATCGACGAGCCGGCCATGTATTGGTACCAGATGTCGAACTTGTACCAAGTCATGCCGGCGCCGGAGTACACCGAGTAATAGTTATCGAGGATCGCTTGCGGCGAATGGTAGCTGCCGACGTTGCTGAAGATCGTGGACGCGTCGCCAAAATTGCAGGAGCGGTAGGTCGCCGTCAGGTGGTTGCCTTGTCGAGCGGCGCCGCGCATGAACGCCCACCGCATATTCAACAGCGATGAGGTCGCGGTCGCCGACTCGTAGCCCAGCGTCCGGCATCCGTAGTCGCTCAACAACGGAATCCACGCGATGTTGCCCACGGACAGGCACCCGATCACATCTTGATAGGGATTGGCGTCCAGATCGCGGCCATAGACCGCGCGGTATTTGTCGCGGTTGCCGTTGACCGTCACCGGCTTGAACGCCTCGACCAGCTGCCGGCGAGTGACCGCTTTTTCGGTCGCCGCTCGCATCTCATCCGGCTTCGGGTAGAAGTAGCCGACGCTCTCGCCCGCGATCGAGCCCACGAAGCGATCGCGATACTTGGCGAACAGCGCTTGTCCCTTTTCCCCGATTGGCTTGCCGGCATGGTAGTTCATCATCATGCCCCAGGCCCGCTGCGGATTTTGGTCGAGCCAGGCGGCGAACCGCAAACCGGCCGGATTCACTTCGCCCGTCTTCGGATCGGTCGCGAAGATGCCCGCACCGACGCCATGGAAACAGGGCGCGACGCGCGGATCGGCGAAGATCGGCACGTCCGCCTTGCCGCCATATTTCGCTTTGAATTCCTTCACCGCGTCCTCGTCCCGCAGTCCGTACGGGAAACGCACGCGGTTCGGATCGTCGCTCAGCAACCAGTCGGCATTCGGTCCCGAATCGGCCGAGTTCCACAGATAGACAAAGCCGCGATCGGCGAACGTTCGCAGCCGCCAACTGTCCGGCAAGGCCGGGGCGGGCAGCAGCGGAATGGCGCCCAGCGCGGGCGGATTCCAGCGGGCCAGGTCGAGCGGCTGGACGGCGGCCGCGAACGGGGCGCGGCGAGCGAGCGGCCGGAGGTCGCGAGGACGCTCCGTGCGATAACGATTGAGCCAATCGCGTGTGGGATGTGGCGGACGGTCTTTGATCCGCGGACGGAAACCGGCATCGCTGGTGAGCACAATCACGTCGACCTGCCGCGGGTGGGCGGCGGGCTTCGAGGTGGCGAGCGTCAAGGTCGCGGGGCCCTTCTTGAGCGTGGCGGGACGCGAGTCCCAGGCAAACGCCCAATTCCAATAAAGCTTCGACTCGTTGTCTTCCTCGACCACGGCGGCACGGCCGAACTCGCCGACAACCGGCGCCATGCCTGGCTGTTCCAATCGAACCTCGAACGGCTCGGGCGTCTCGCGCCAATCTCCATACCGGACCCACACGCGGTAGAGACCGTCTTCGGGAACTTCCAACGTCGTCTTGGCCGCCGCTTGCGTGTCTTCGGCCCCCGTGGCAATCGACAGAAAGCCACTTTCGCCGCCCTGGTTCCATTCCGCCGCCCAGCCCGGACCCGACAGGCCCCAATGGCCAGCCGTCTTCCGCATCGCGGGCTGTCCCATGGGCCAGCAAAAACCTTTGATGCCGGTCAGATGTTCCGCTTCAATCCAAACCGCTTCACCAGCCGCGGCGGGAGCGACCGCCAAAAGAGCAGCGGCACTCGCGATCCCGATGCAGGCGGCAAAGCAGGCCGCGATGCAGGCCGCGAAACGGGCGGCGGTGTGGGCGATAAGGCGGGTGGCAATGTGAGCGGCAATGCGGGTGGCAATGTGGGTGGCAATGCGGGAGGCAATGCGGGTGGCAATGCCACAGGCGATCGCAGACCGCAGGCTCGGGAAACTTGGCGCGACGACTTTCATGACACGATAGACAATCATGGCAACAAGCTCGTGGGTGGAAGAAAGACGATGGCCTTCTAGGGCGAATCGAGCGGCCGGCCGGGTGGCGGCGCCGGTGGTTGACGCCAATCCCAGGTGGAATGATATGCGATGCGCAGGTGCGGCGTCTCCACCACGCGGCCGCCGTCGCGGGCCGACACCAGCAACGCGTCAAGCATGCCGCTGGTGAGCAGCGTGCGTTCGACGGGCCACGGAGGCTGGCCAGTTGCGAAGAACGCGTCCAACTGTTCCCACAACATCGAGAAGTGAAAGAAGGGCCGCGCTTCCTGCGTCCAAAACACGGCCGACTCGGTGGCCCCGTCGCCGGACCGCCAAGCCGCCGACCACTCGATGTACAGTTGCCCCAACGACAGAACGCTGGCCCGCAACCCGTCCTCGTAGTCGACGATCATGAGGGTCGCGTCGGGAACAAGTTCCGGCAACCGTTTGTTGCGAGGCACCGGCCGGTCCTTCGACGTGCGGACGGCCAATTCGACCAACTCGGGGTCGACTTCGCGCATTTCGATCGCTTGCCAGGCGGCCGCCCCCTTGAGCGTCCGCACGCGGCGCACGCCCGTCTCGCCACCCGCGCGGCGTTCCGCCAACGCCTGGATGATTTCGAGCGCATGGATGCCGTATGAATCGAGCCGGTGGTACGACAACGCGACGATTTCGCGAAGTTTCTGGCCGCGCCGCGTGTCGCGCGGCGGGTACCGCCAACTGATCGGCAGCGACGAGCCGGCCATCAACGGCAGGCCCAATCGGCGCGCTTCGTCATACATCCATTTGGCATCGGTCCACGTGTCGGCCAGATGCTTGTCAACGAACACCGGCACGCGCTGGTTGGCTTGCGCGCACGCCTCGGCGACCGCGGTGAAATACGGCCGCTTGGGAAACTGGAATTGGCCCGTGTCCGACTCGGGATAACGGCCATGTTCGGCGATCAACAATACGCCATCGACCGCCAACTGCGAGCCGCCCAGACGGACCGCTTCCCGCGCGGTCCCGTAGAGCGGCACGCGATGCTTGGCCGCCAACGCGCGTCCCACATCGTTCGCCGGGAACTGCTCGATGAACAACGAAGCGAGTGTCGCTTTGGGAAACGGCGGCCGATCGTCCATCCCCATCCCGCGCAAGGGGCGACCAAAAAACAGCTCGGCGTGCGAATTCGGATAGTAAACCGTGGTCAAGCCCGCCAGTCGCGGCCGCCGCGCCGGCTCGGGATTTTTTGCGTCGACAGGAGCCGACGTCTGGGCGAACACCACTTTGGCCGGCGGAACAACAGCCAGCCACGCGAACGCCGCAAGTGCGGAGAGAACGTGGTGGAACGCGCCGCGCGTGCTCATGAAACACCCGGGGGATGTTCGCGGCGCGCGGCGTTTCGCACAGGGCATCGTATGGGGCCTGGGTGACATCACGGCAAAACTACTGTCCCGCATTGGCCAGCAGCGCGATCGTTTCACGGATGAACTGGGATTGGATCATCATGGCGACGCCCAGTGGATAGTGTGTCACGCGCTCCTCCATGAGTCCCGTGACCCGCTCGTCATGCCGCACTTGGCCGGTGATCAACCCCAGCACCAACGGTTCGTCCGGACTGGTGGCGTTCGCAGTGGCCGAACCGTTGCCGTTGGAGGCCGCGCGATCGGGCGGAGCGGCGATGACGGGACCGCCGCTATCGCCCGCGAACGCATTCATGTCGATGAACATCGTCGGATGCAGAGCGACGGGCACGAACGGGAAGCTCGCGATGCCGCCTT
>CAIXSC010000315.1 GCA_903921945.1 uncultured Planctomycetaceae bacterium | reverse complement strand
TTGCGCGTCATGCCATAGCTCGAGCGCGACCCCCTCACCGCGTTCGCCAAACGTCACGCGGACGCCCACATCCGCCACCTGCCGCGCCACGGCATCCCGCGGTTCCACCAGGTTCGGCGATTCCACCAGCACAAATCGCGGTGGCACGCTACCGGCTGAGTGATTGCTGGCCGAGTCACCGTTGGCAGAGCGGTCGCTGGCGGTTTCTGGCGTGTTTGCGGGCCTGTCGGAAGGCGCGAAGGGCAGGGAGTTGGTGGCCGGATTCGCCTTCGCGTCGCGATTCCCGCCGTCGTTGGGATTCGTGCCGTCGTTGGGATTCGGGCCGTCGTCGGGATTCGCGTCCCCGTCGGGATTCGCGTCCCCGTCAAGCGCCTGATCGGTGGAGTTCAACAGGCCGGACAGCCACTGGGCGTCGCGCGGACCGGCGGCGGCGACCCGGTGCTCGGAGCCGCCCGCCGCCGCCTTGGTCTGCAGGGCGACCAGTCGGAAGACAAGTCCCAGCAGCGGGTAGAGCAGCAGCGGCATCGCGATCAAGGTGACGAGCGTGCGGCGATCGCGGAGCGTTTCCCGCAATTCCTTGCGAGTGAGAATCCATTGAATGGACCAGTTCGACCGTTGCCCGGCCAAGGCGGACACGTCCTGATTCACGTGGCGTCCTCCGGCAGTGGCAAGGATGGGGAAGAGGACGCGGCGGTCGCCGAGCCTTCGCGCAGCAAGCCAAGGAACATCTCGACCAACGTGGCTTGTCCGGTCGCGAGACGCAATTCGTCCAAGGTTCCCTCGTACCGCAGCCGTCCGCGATAGAGCAGGCCGAAGCGGTCGCAGAGCCGTTCAGCCTCGTCAAGCTGATGCGTCGAAACGATGATAGCCTTGCCGGCGGCGCGAAGATCGCGGACGAAGTCGAAAACCACTTGGGAGCCGACGACATCAAGTCCGCGAGTCGGTTCGTCGAGCAGCACGACGGGCGGATCGTGGATCAGCGACCGCGCGAGCGTCACACGTTGCTTCTGCCCGGTGCTGAGCGTCGCCGACCGGCGATCGAGAAACGATTCGAGTTCCATCCGCGACGCCAAAGCGGCGATCCGCGTGTGGGTCGTCGCGTCGTCCAGTCCGTAGCCCGCCGCGAAATATTCGAGGATTTCCCGCGGCGTGAGCCATTGGTACAAACCGGCGCTGGCGGATACCAAGCCGATCTGCCGCTTCACTTGCTCGGGATGCTCGGTGACCCGCGCGCCTTGAATCTCGACATCGCCGGCTGACGGCGTTAACAGTCCGAGAATCATCCGCAGCGTGGTCGTCTTGCCGGCGCCGTTGGGTCCAAGGAGACCATAAACCTCGCCAGCGGCGACGGCCAATGACAATGCATCGACCGCCTGGACGCTGCGACCGTTGGCTTCGAACCGCCGAGACAGCCCGCGCAAGATGATCATTTCAAGAGTGACACGCCTGTCATATCGCTAGGGGCTGAAAGTCCCATGAGATCGAGCACCGTGGGGGCGACGTCGGCCAGCCGTCCGTCCGGTCGCAGTTTGGCTCCGCGATGATCATCCGACACGACAATCAGATCGACGTCGAAGGTGGTGTGCTGGGTGTGCGGACCGCCCGTCGCTGGATCGATCATCTGTTCGGCGTTGCCATGGTCGGCGGTGACGACGAGCGCGCCGCCTTTGCGTTTTACCGCGGCGACAATCCGGCCCACCTCTTGGTCCACCGTTTCGACCGCCGCGATCGCCGCCGACAACACGCCCGTGTGTCCGACCATGTCACCGTTGGCGAAGTTCACCAGGATGAAATCGAACAGTTCGGAGTCGATCGCGTTGATCACCGCGTTGCCGACCGCGTTGGCCGACATCGCCGGCAGTTGGTCGTAAGTCGAAACATATTTGGGCGAAGGAATGTCGAGCTGGAATTCGCGTTGGAAGCAGCCCTTCTTGTAGTCATTGAAGAAATAGGTGACGTGCGGATGCTTCTCCGACTCGGCGCAGCGAAACTGCGTTTTGCCCATCGAATGCAGGTAGCCGCCAAGGATGTTGGACATCTTGGGCGGTTTCAACAACGCGACGTTGACAGGCATTCCCGATTCGTATTCGGTGAGCGTCACCATGTGCAGCTTGTCGAGCCGCCGGCCGCGATCGAAGCCGCCACCTTGAATGCCGCTCCAGGCCGCATCGTCGAGCACGAACGCTTTGGTGAGTTCCCGCGGGCGGTCGCCGCGGTAGTTGAAGAACACAAGGGCGTCGCCATCTTTCACCAACTGCCACGGCTCGGCACGACCGGTCTTCGATACCACGCTCGGCTCGATGAACTCATCGCCGCTTCGCGAGGCTTCGGTCGGGGCCGCGTAGTAAGCGTTCACCGCCGCCTCGGCGGTCGCGAACACGCGGTCGCCGCCGGCGGTGAGCAGTTTGTAGGCCCGCACGACCCGATCCCAGCGGAAGTCGCGATCCATGGCGTAGAAGCGGCCGCAGACGCTCGCGATGCGACCCGTGCCCGCCTTCGCCAAGTGGGCTTCGAGGCGTTGCACGAATCCAAGCCCCGACTTCGGCGAGGTATCGCGTCCGTCGGTAATGACGTGGAGCGCGACGCGATCAGACGCCAGTTCCCGCTGCCGGCACAGATCGACGAGCGCAAAGGCATGTTCGATGTGGCTGTGCACACCGCCATCGGACAGCAAACCGAGCAGATGCAGCGTGCCGCCGGTCTGTTGAACGTAATTGATCGCCCGATGCAATTCCTCGTTTTGGAAGAACTGGCCGCTTCGCACCAAACGGGAAATCCGCATCAGTTCCTGGTCGACGATCCGGCCCGCGCCAAGATTCTGGTGGCCGACTTCGCTGTTCCCCATCACACCCGCCGGCAATCCGACATCCTCGCCCGACGTGTGAATCTGGACATTGGGGTATTGAGCCAGCAGCCCGTCATCGACGGGCGTTCGCGCGAGATGAATCGCGTTAAAGGCATTCATTTCCGGGTAGGGGTTGTGGCCCCATCCATCCCGCACGATCAATACCACAGGCCGCCGCGTCGACATATTCGCCACCAATACTGAACCAAAGACTGACCCCAAACTGACCCCGGACGGAACGAATTCGGCGCCGATAGGCCACCGGCGCAGCGATTCGAACACCGTCGGCCGCGACCCTGCCGCAGCCGTCCTCGGGGTTGTAGTGCCCCAAGCGACTCGATGCAAGGCGCGAGCCGGCAAGTTCAGTCGTCGCGGCGGTCTTCGAACCGGGCCAGCGCGGCGGCGGCCCATCCCGTGGCCATCAGCGACAGGAATTGGTCGCCGCCGTACGGGTCGCCGTTGTCGAAAAAAGGCTGGAACGGCTCGCAACGCGAGCGGGTGTGCCACGAACCGTCGGCCGCTTGTCGGGCTCGCAGGTATTCCGCGCCGCGCCGAAAAGGCTCGGAGCGGACATCGAACCCTGATTCGGCCAACGTCCACAAGGCGAGCCCTGTGGCGTAGGGGTCGCTCTCCATTCCCGCGCGTTGGGCCCAGCCGCCGTTGTCGCCTTGCAGACTCGCCAGCCGGTCAGTCCACGCTTGCATGCGCGCGGAGCGGAGTGGCGCTTTGTCGCCGGGAAAACGATCGGCACGCCAGACATACGACAACAGTTGGCCCGCTTGGTCATCGATCGATGCGTGTTGAATGGCCGCCGCGGCGTTCGCGGTCAGCCAGTCAAAAGCGCGTTCGGCCGCTCGAGCCAATGACGCATCGCGATCGACGGCTTGCGGGGAAGCCGGATGGATGGGCGGGTCCTGTCCCGGTTTGCGGCGGGACGCCCGATGCAAGCCGCGCAGCGCCAGCGCGGTGACGAACGCCTTCGATTCCTCGGCGGGCGGTCGGAGCGCTTCGGGTTCCCAAGCCCCGTCCGCGCGTTGAACTTTCAGCAGATAGTCGACCATCGCATCGGTGACTGGATCGTCGACTTCCGCCATTTCCAGCGTCCAGAGTCCATACGCCACGGTGATCGCGCGGCCATCGATCGACTGCCCCGCGCGGAGCTCGGGTTGACGTTGGGAGAACCAGTCGCGGGTGAACCGGGAAATGGCTTGCCGAGTTGGCTCGTCGGGCCGCAAACCGATCCGCCTTCCTTCAACCTGCACGAGTAGGGGAAAAGATTGGTGGTGGCAGGCGAAGCAGTCGCGATGCCGCGGGTAATTGCGGGCCGCACGTTCGAGCAGGGCAAGGCTGCGGGCCACCGCGTCGCGCGGCGTCGCAGGGAGGGTTGGCGTCGCAGGGAGGGTTGGCGTCGCCTCCTGCGCGCGGACTTCCGTGGAATCCACTCCGCAGGCGAACAGTGCCAACACAACGGCCGTCGATAGCGCGAAGCGAGTGGGGCGTTGGCGAGGCATGCGAGCCGGGTTCCGCAAGGGGCCACTAAGTACGGCGTTGAAACACGGGATCGGCGAGCCGGCCGTCGGGTTGACGCTGATACACCAGATGCCCGAGCCACCGCTTGTCGTCGGTTTGGGGGAAATCGGTGCGGAGATGGACGCCGCGGGACTCTTCGCGGGCCAGCGCTGCGCGGAGTAGCACTCGGGCGACTGTCAGCATGTTCTGCAGTTCCCAACCATCGGCGTTGGCGAATTGGCGTTGGAAGACATAACGCGACCACGTGTCGACCGTCTCGACGGCGTCGACGAGCGCGGCTTGTTCACGCCGCACGCCGGCGGTGCGCCAGAGCAGGCTCTTGAGGGAGTTGCGAATGTCGGCCAAATCGAGCGGTTCATCAGGTTCCGTGCGCGGGACGTTTTCGAGCGGCAAGGCGGGTGCGAGCGAGTTGGACGCGGCGGCGGCCGCCGACGCGCCTTGGCCGGACCGCGCGCCGTAGACGAGCCCTTCGAGCAGGCTATTGCTGGCCAGCCGATTGGCTCCATGCAGGCCCGTTGACGTGACTTCGCCAGCGGCCCACAAGCCGGGGACGGACGTGCGGCCGTCGTGGTCGACGATCACGCCGCCGATCATGTAGTGGGCGCCCGGACGCACAGGAATGCGGTCGCGGGCGATATCCAGTCCAAACTTCGCGCACATGGCGGCGATGCCTGGGAATCGCCGCCTCGTGAACGCCGGATCCAGATGGCTCATGTCGAGATACACACAGGCGTGCCGAGTCCGCTCCATTTGCGACTCGATCGCTTGCGAGACGACGTCGCGTGGCGCCAGTTCACCGCGCGGGTCGTAGTCGGGCATGAAGCGATGTCCGTGGCGGTCGACCAGTCGTCCACCTTCGCCGCGAATCGCCTCGGTGATCAAATTGCGGCTGCTGCCCGCGATGTACAGCACCGTGGGGTGGAACTGAACAAATTCCATATCGCGGAGCGGCACGCCGGCGCGGAAGGCAAGTGCGTGGCCGTCTCCCGTCGCCACGGACGGATTGGTGGATTCGCGATAAAGTTGGCCGGCTCCGCCGGTGGCCAGAATCGTCTGTTTCGCCCACACGAGCATCATGCCGTGGCGTTCATCCCGCACCAGCGCGCCGCGGCAGGAGCCGTCATGCGTGAGCAGATCGAGCGTGAAGCAGCGGGACCAAACCTGGGCATTGCCGAGTTGCCGGGTGCGCTCGATCATCGCCCGCATGACTTCCCGGCCAGTCGCGTCGCCTAGGGCGTGGACGATCCTATGGTGGCTGTGACCGCCTTCGCGGCCCAGGACCAAGGCTCCGGCATGTTCATCGAACGCGGTGCCCCAATCGATCAGTTCGCCGATCCGCTCGGGCGCTTCGCGAACCACTTCCGCGACCACTGCCGGGTCGCAGAGCGCTCCGCCGGCGGCGAGCGTGTCGGCGATGTGATTTTCGAACCGGTCCTCGGGGTCCATCACCCCCGCGATACCGCCCTGGGCCCAACTGCTGTTGGACAGTTCCAAAACGTCTTTCGTGACCACCACCACCGAAAGGCTCGGATCGACGGCGCTGGCGGCCCGCAGGCCGGCCACGCCAGCCCCGATGACGAGCACGTCGGTGTGCCAATGGGGCAGGCGTTTCGGATGGAACGGAACGAGGTATCGCGGGGTGATTGTCGGCAAGGGGAGCGGTTCTCCGCGGCTTACGTGATGTGGGCGCCCTGGGTCTCGACGTACACAGCGTACAGCGATTGGCTGGCGCACATGAACAGGCGGTTGCGTTTGGTGCCGCCGAAGCATACGTTTCCGCAGATTTCCGGCAGAAGGATCTGCCCAATCCGAGTGCCATCCGGCGCGAAAATGTGGACGCCATCGTAGCCGTCGCCAACCCAGCCGGCGCTCGCCCAGACATTGCCGTCGACATCGGCGCGGATGCCGTCGGCGAATCCGGCTTCCGCGAAGCCGTCAAGCTTCATCGAGGCGAACTCGCGGCCGGCTCCGTTCAGTCGCGTGCCGTCGACGACGTCCCAAACCTTGATGTTTTTCGGCGCGTTCGGGTAATGGGAGGCGCCCGTGTCGGCAACGTAAAGCTTCTTGTAGTCGGGCGAGAAGCACAAACCGTTCGGCTTGAAAATGTCGTCGGCCACTTTGTCGATTTTGCCCGTCTTCGGATCGATCCGGTAGATCGCCTCCTTGAGCAGCAGATCGCCCTTGTTGCCTTCGTAGTTCATGAGGCTGCCATAGCCCGGGTCGGTGAACCAGATGCCGCCGTCGGGATGGACGACCGCGTCGTTCGGAGCATTGAACGGCTTGCCGTTGAACGTTTCGGCCAGCGTGGTGACTTTGCCGGAAGGCTCGTAACGGACCACTTTCCGCGTGCCGTGCTCGCAAGCGATTTGCCGGCCTTGGAAGTCAAAAGTGTTGCCATTGCTATTGCCCGCCGGTTTGCGGAACACGCTTACGTGACCGTCCTCTTCCAGCCAGCGCAACTGGATGTCGTTCGGAATGTCGCTCCACAGCAGATAGCGGCCGACGCCGTTCCAAGCCGGTCCTTCGGCCCACAGGGTGCCGGTGTGCAGCCGTTGGATTGGCGTATTGCCGAGCTTGTACTTTTTGAATCGCGGATCCAGGACCTTGATGTCGGCGTCCGGGTAGCGAACGGGCTGCGCGTTCGGACCGTATTCGCGCGCGGCCGTGTCATCGGCTCGCAGCGCGAACGCGGCGGCTGTGGCGCCGGCCACCGCCAGGAACGAGCGGCGGCTCGGGGGAAGAGAGGTCGCAGCGCCAGTCGAGGATGAAACCCCGTTCGGGCTGGGAATGGAGGAACTGGAAAACGGCTTTCGCATCGAGTTAGCCATAAGGCACCTTGGGAACGACGGACCAGTCAGAGATGGGAAGGACGAAACAGACGCAACGCTTGGAACAAACGCGACCTTGGGAACAAACGCGACCTTGGGAACAGACGCAACCACCGCGATACGCCCAACAATCGGTACCACGCAACCGCGTGACTTCAGCCGGATGTCATGAACCCAGGCAAGTGGCGTTTCGAGGGTGGATCGTCGGAGGCGGTTACGGTAGACCAGCCGGCGAATCAGTTCAACCGGCAGACAAGCCAAACACGTGTTTAATCGCATTCCTGGCAAGGTTGTTGTCGCCGCGAAAACTGTCGCGTCCGGCACGTCGCGACGCTGAAAACCGCGAGCCATTTGAAATGGTTTTTCGTGATGATCCAGTGTTTTGGGTTGTCGGGTTGGCCGCGCGTTCGCAGAGGCACGAAGCCGTTCTTTTCATCGCTTTTCCGCGCTGAGATCACCGAAGCATACGCAGTGTCGAGGCGCCTTCACGCCTCCTTCCGCTTCGCGAACAAGACTCCGCCTTCGCTCCTGCCGGTCCGTCATGAAAAACCATACGAAGCGCGTGGCGAACGCCGTGGACACGCATCCCATTCCCGGGTTCGCGATCAGCAACGGCCGTCGGTGGCGAATCGACGCCCCACACCGCGAACGCGCCCAAATCAGTCTGTTGGTGTCGTCGTACAACAAGCCGGAACACCTGCGGAAATGTCTCGCTTCGATCGCGCTGCAGCAAGGTTTGGAATCGCCACCCGAAGTCGTCATCACCGATGACGGGTCCGACGAAGCGACGCTCCAAGTCATCGACGATTTCGCCGCCGCGTCCGGTTTTCCAACCGTGCTCACGACCCATCCGCACGACGGCTTCCAGCTTGCCCGCTGTCGCAATGATGGAGTGCGTGCCAGCAGCGCGCCTTACCTGCTCTTTCTCGATGGCGACTGCGTACTGCCCGCCGATCATGTGGCCTGGCATCTCCGCTTTCGAAGTCCAGGGGTCGCGATCGCGGGCGACTGTATTCGATTTAGCCAAGAAGTCTCGGAGCGAGTCACCCTCGACGCCATCCGCTCGGGCGATTACCAGGCCTGGGGGAGCGACGACGAACACCGCCGACTGCTCCGCCGACATCGCTCGACGATCATCTATCGCTGGATCCCCCATCCGAGAAAACCAACGCTGATCGGCAACAACATCGGCCTCTGGCGCGCGGATTACGAACGCGTCAACGGCTTCGACGAGGAGTTCCGCGGGTGGGGCTGCGAGGATGACGACTTCTCCCGCCGGCTCCGCAACGTCGGCGTGAAGATCCGGAGCATTCTCCGGCAGACCCGCACTTTCCACCTCTGGCATCCGATCGACGTCACGGCGCCGAAGAGCTGGAAAGAAGGGATGAACGTCGCGAAACTGATGCAAGCGAGGCCGGCCTTCTGCCAACGCGGGCTGGTTGATACGCGACTAGATGAGTCGACTTCGGCTGTCGTCTTCACCGGACGGGCTGAGGATGCCTACGACCTGCGCTCGCGCGAAGCGGCAACGCTGGGCGCCGCGACCGTCCCCATTCCCGCTCAAGAAGCGGCCGCCCGGACCGGTCCCCACTTGGGCTCGTCCACGCTGCACACGGCGATCGCGGCCCGCGGTTCCGGCTTCCGCGCCGACACCATCGTGCGCGACCTGTCGCGCCGCGCCGCGTGATGATCGCCGCAGGGCGCTCGTGCTGGGTGGACGCTTGCCAGACCGGATGTCCGCCAGATCAGATGCTTGCCCGATCGGATGTCCGCTAGACCAGCTGCTTGCAGGGAAGATGCTTGCCAGCAAGACGCTTGCCAGCCAGACGCAAGCACGAGTCGGTGATTGACTTGGCGCGTGGCACCGAGAAAAATGCCGCGTTCGTGTTTGCCACGAGCCGTCGGTTAATCTCCCACCTCCCGTTCCTGGGTTTCGCCATGCGTCTTTCGCAGCCTTGTTCGCTGAGCTTGCCTGTTTCCCCATGCTTACGGTCCGAGTCTGGACTGTCGTCGCATTCACCCGTTGGTTCGGCGGTCGGGAAGCGAATCGTCTGGGGCTCGATCGTGGCCGCTTTGCTATTCCAGCCAGCGATCGCTGAATTCGCGGGCCGTGCGGGAACTGACGGCGGCAAGGCGTACGGAGCCGAGAACTGGCCTAGCTGGCGTGGACCGAAAGGCGACGGCGTCGCGGCCGGAAAGGGGTATCCAACGCGGTGGAGCAAGACCGAGAATGTGGCCTGGAAAATCGCACTGCCTGGAAAGGGCTCGTCGACTCCGGTCGTGTGGGGCGAACGAGTTTTTGTGACCTGTGGCGTCGACGGCAAGAACACGATTCTCTGCCTCGACCGGAACGGCAAGACGCTCTGGAACACTTCCGCGGGCAATGAGACGCCCGGCAAACACAAGAAGGCCACCGGCGCGAATCCGTCCGCGGTGACCGACGGCAAGCATGTTTACGCGTATTTCAAGAGCGGCGATCTCGTGTGCCTGGACATGGACGGCAAACTTGTCTGGCAGCGGAATCTCCAGGAACTGTTTGGCAAAGACACGCTGTGGTGGGATCTCGGCACGTCGCCGGTGCTCACTCGCGGCCAGGTGGTTGTCGCGGTGATGCACAGCGGACCCTCTTTCGTCGTCGCGTTCGACAAAGCGAGCGGCCAACAGGCGTGGAAACAGGATCGCAACCTCGACGCGCCGAGCGAAGCGGCTCAAAGCTATTCGACACCGATGGTGATCGAAGACGGCGGACGCGAACTGCTCGTCGTGCTCGGGGCGGACCATGTCACCACGCACGACGCGGCGACCGGCGCCGAACTGTGGCGGGTCGGCGGATTGAATCCCACCGGCCATCAATATTTCCGCTCGATCGCTTCCGCCGTCGCGGCCGATGGGATTGTCGTCGCGCCGTACGCCCGTGGCGCCTCGCTGACCGGCGTGCGGATGGGCGGCAGCGGTGATGTGACGAAGACACACGTCACCTGGGCGCTCGAAGGCCTTGGGGCTGACGTTCCGACGCCGGCGGTCGCCGATGGCAAAGTCTATCTCTGCACCGACAAGGGAGATGTCTCTTGCTTGGATCTGAAGACCGGCAAGACGCTCGCCAAAGTCGCGCTGGAAAGAAACCGCAATGCGTATAGCGCGTCGCCGATTCTCGCGGGCGGACATTTGTATCTGACTCGCGAGGACGGCAAGACGTTCGTATTGAAGGCCGATACGACGCTCGCCACCGTCGCGTCCAACGAACTGGACGGCGAATTCGTGGTCGCCACGCCGGTGCTTGTCGATGGCCAGGTGCTCATCCGGACACTCGACAATCTGTACTGCATCGGCTCGAAGTAAACGGCTTTTCGATTACAGGGAGAAGGAAGTGCCCGGATTCTCGGTCGCGATGCGGACTCCTGCGCGAGTCGTGGCGGTGTGGTTGGCCGGGTTCGTGCTGGCGGGAGCGGCCCGGGCGGCGGACGACTTGACGTGCTTGAAGCCGGAGACCGGCGCGCCAGCGCCGTCGACGCTGTTCTACGACAGCCTCCGCGCCGAAGCCTATCAATCGCTCGATCGCCGCCGCGACGCGTATGAGAAACTGAAGACCGTGGAGGAGATTCAAGGCTATCAAAAGCGGCTCCGCGAGTTCTTCGTCGAGCAGCTCGGCGGTTTTCCCGAGCACGGTCCGCTGAACGCTCAGACCACCGGTCGCGTTGTTGGCGATGGCTACACGATCGAGAAGGTCATCTTCGATAGCCAACCCGGCCATCGCATCACGGCGAATTTGTATTTGCCCGCCGGCACGGAGGTTGGCGCGAAGGCCACCGGCGGAACTGGCGCGACGCCGATCCCCGCGGTGCTCGTCTCCAGCGGACACAGTCGCACGGCCAAGACGGCCGGCTACAACCAGCGGTTCGCGATCATTATGGCGAAGAACGGCATCGCCGCGTTGGCTTACGATCCGATCGGCCAAGGAGAACGCTCGCAGTTCCTCACGGCTGACGGCAAGCCCCAGTTCAGCGGAACAACGACCGAGCACTTCCTGGTGGGCGTGGGCGCGATTCCCACCGGTACCGGCACCGCCCGATACCGCGCTTGGGACGGTATCCGCGCGATCGACTATCTGGCATCGCGGCCCGAGATCGACATGAAGCGCATCGGCTTCACCGGTTGCTCGGGCGGCGGCACGCTCACCAGCTACATCATGGCGCTCGACGATCGGATCGCCTGCGCCGCCCCGGCTTGCTACCTCACCACCTTTCGCCGGTTGTTGGAAACGATCGGTCCGCAAGACGCCGAGCAGAACATTTTTGGCCAAGTCGGCTATGGGCTCGATCAGCCCGATTACGTGATCCTGCGGGCGCCGCGGCCCACGATCATCAGCGCGACCACCGGCGATTTTTTCGACATTCAAGGCACGTGGGACAACTACCGGCAAGCGAAACGCATCTACGCGCGATTCGGCTACCCGGAACGCGTGGATCTCGTCGAAGCGGAAGGCGGTCACGGCGTGCAACCGGGCAATCTGGTCGGGATCGTGCGTTGGATGCGGCGCTGGCTGCTCGGCCGCGACGAAGCCGTGCCGGAGCCTGATATCAAAACGCATCCGGAAGCCGACTTGCTGTGCACGCCGCAAGGCCAAGTGTTGCGGCTGCCCGGTGAGAAGTCGGTCATCGATCTGAATGCCGATCGGGCGGCCGCCTTGGAAGCCAATCGGAAGAAGTTCTGGGAGTCGACGCCACGGGCCGAGACGCTCGCCAAAGTGCGGGCGGTCGCTGGCATCCGGCCGCTCGCCGACATCCCGCCCGCCAAATGGGAAAAGGCGGGAAAGGTGCAGCGGGACGGTTACCACATCGATAAAGTTGTGCTCCGCACGGATACGGGCGTGCCGCTGCCCGCTCTGACCTTCCATCCGCCCGAACCCAGAGACGAGGCCTACTTGTACGTCCACGATGGCGGCAAGGCGGCTGACGATGGACCGGATGGACCGATCGTCAAGCTGGTCAAAGAAGGGTATGTCGTTGTCGCTGTCGACCTGCGCGGCTGGGGCGAAACGGCTGCCGGCAAGCCCGACCCGCTGCTCGGCGACTGGAAGACTTTCTACCTGTCCTACCTGCTCGGCAAATCGCTCGTTGGCATGCGAACCGAAGACATCCTGACGGCGGGCCGATGGGTGGCGAACTATCAATCGAAGCAGCCGCGCGAAGTCCGACTTGTCGGCGTCGGCAAAGGAGCCGTGCCCGCGCTGCATGCGGCGGCGTTGGAACCGTCGCTGTTCCGCTCGGTGACGCTGCGCGACGGCCTCGATTCCTGGTCGTCGCTCGCTCGCCAACGTGTCCCCGCCGGACAACTCGAAAACACCGTTCACGGCGCGTTGCGGTTTTACGACCTGCCCGATCTGCGGCGCGCCGTCGATTCGCCGGCGGCGTTTTGATGGCCGACGCCAAGGTTCTCAGTCCGTTGAGTTCGCGATTTCGATTTACGGCATGCCGCTCGACGCGGCTCCCGCCGCGGTGCCGGGAAGGGTCGGCACGGCGAGTTCAGCGATGATGTCCTCGATAACTTTGGCCGCCACGATTTTCCGAAGGCGGCTTTCCGGTTTGAGGATCATCCGGTGAGTCAACACCGGGCCAGCGACTCGTTTGACGTCGTCCGGCAACACGTAGTTCCGGCCGCGGATCGCCGCCATCGCTTGGCACGCTCGAAAGAACGCGATCGCGGCCCGCGGACTCGCTCCGAGCGCGATGTCTTCATGTTCGCGCGTGTCATGGATGATCTGCAGCAGGTACCGACGCACCTTCTCGTCCACAAACACCTCGCGCACAGCGCGCTGGCATTGGATGAGCTCGTCCGCTGACACGACCGGCTGCAGCTTGTCCAAAGGATGCTCGCGCTGGAGCATTTCGAGCATTTTCAGCTCTTCGTCGAAGTTGGGATAACCCAGGCTGAACCGCATGAGAAAGCGGTCCAGTTGGGCTTCCGGCAACGGAAAGGTGCCTTCGTGGTCCACCGGGTTTTGCGTGGCCATCACCAGAAAAGGCGGGGCGAGCTTGCGAGTGACTCCATCGACGGTCACGCGCGCTTCGGCCATCGCTTCCAGCAACGCGGCCTGGGTCCGGGGCGTGGTGCGGTTGATTTCGTCCGCCAGCAGCACTTGGGCGAAAATCGGCCCCGGCCGGAATTCAAACTCGACCGTCTTCGGATTGAACACCGACGCGCCCGTCACATCGGTCGGCAGCAAATCCGGCGTGCATTGAATGCGTTTGAACGCGCAGCCGACACTGGCCGCCAACGCTCGGGCCAACATCGTCTTCGCGACTCCCGGAACATCCTCCAGCAGCACATGGCCTTCGCTAAACCAGGAGACAAGCGACAGAATGATTTGCGGCCGCTTGCCGACAATCGCCCGCTCGACATTGGCGATCACCTTCTTTGCCGTCCCCGTGACGTCGGCCATGGCCGTTCCCTTCGTGTTACAGCCCCGGACCCAAGCGGACAATCATGCCGGTTGGTTCGCCCATTTTTGACGCCGGAAGCTCGGCCGGCTTCGCACCCGGCTTCGCGACAGGATCGCCCGCGGGCTTCGCCGCCGCTTCGGCGGCAGCCGTGGCCGGAAACGCGGCGGCTGGAGCTGTCGGCGCGGCGGATGGAACTGCTGGCGCGGCGGACACAGCCGCTGGCGCGGCGGACGCAGCCGCTGGCGCGGCGGACACAGCCGCTGGCGCGGCAGACGCAGCCGCTGGCGCGGCGGCGACATATAACGTTCCGTCGTCGGTGAACGCCATCGCCGTTGGTCGTTCGATCGTGGCCACTCGCCGCGCCGCGAGCGTCACGCGGCCGTCACGGTACTGGGACACCAACTGGAAAACGCCCGACTCGCGCGGCTCGTTCCAAGACAAATCGAGCGCGTACAGTTGTCCGGTAAGCGGACTGTAAGCCAGCCCGATAACATCGCGAAGTCCACAGGGCGATTCGAGCAAACGACGTCCGTTGTTGACATTGAAGAACGAGAGCCGACTATCGAGTGCCGCTGTGAGTTCCCCGGGGTCTGCCGCGACCACCTCGCCCTGGGGCGAAGCTGCCAACGCGACAAGCCCCGCCGCTAAGCCAAGCGAGCCCATCGGAGCGTCGTTGCCCGTCTCGTTAGCCGCTCGCAGCAGCGTCAGTCGAGTGGGCTCGAGCCACCGTTCATTGAATCGCATTCGTCGTCCCAGGCAAATGGCCCCGCGACGTTCGGCGTAGGCGAAGACGATCGCCGCTTGGTTCCAACTCACGCTGCCCGGCAACAGCAGGCGGGAAGCTTGCGATGTGCGTTCGGCTTCTGTCGCCTGCGTCGAGTCTTTCCCGCCGCCACTAGCGCCACCACTGCCACTGCCACTCGCGTTCGTGTCGGCGTTCGTGTCGGCGTTGGCGTTGTCGTTGGCTTTCCCGCCGGCAGCGGCTTGCGGGTCAAACGGTGCGAAGAAGGTGTCGAGCGGCGCCGTGAATGTCGCGGGCGGCTCGCCTGCCGCGGGGATCGCGAACAGCGAAACGCAGCCCGCACCGCTGG
>CAIXSC010000314.1 GCA_903921945.1 uncultured Planctomycetaceae bacterium | reverse complement strand
GTCTTGGGTGCGCCAAGGTGCATCCGGCCGCTGGCGGAGTTACTTCGCCAGCGGCTGCTGATTTAAAAGACCGTTGGACACCAGCGCCATGCCTCCGAAAATCCCGCGGCGCAAGCCGCGTTGGCTTGCGCCGTGGCTCGGAAGTTCGGCGAGGCACGAATCTTCGGCGGGACCCACACGAATCCCGGATGGACCAAAAATGCTTCGCAGCGTTGCCCTCGCCGGCTTCGCGTTCCTGGCTGCTCGGCGGGTTCAGCGAATCACCCCGAGCGGTTTTTCGAGCGACCTTGGCTAGAACCGGATGCGTTGCACGCGGTGGTTGAACGAATCGAGCACATGGAGGCGGCCGGCGTTGTCGCGGGCGAGGCTCCATGGTTGCACGAGTTGGCCGGGCAAGCGACCGGGCGAACCCCACGACGCGAGCGGCGTGCCGTCGCGTCGAAACTTCCGTACCCGGTGACTGCCGTATTCGGTGGTGTAAAAGCTGTCGTCGGCTCCCAGCAACAGCCCATACGGGTAGTTCCAACCGCCAGCGTCGGCGTCCGAGCCTCCGATGGCTCGCACGAATGCGGGCGGATTTTGTTTGAGGTCGAAAATCTGGATGCGGTGGTTACACGCGTCCGCCACCCACAGTTGCCGTTGTTCGTCGATGGCCATGCTTTGCGGCCGAAGGAACTCGCCGGGCGAGTTTCCATGACGGCCCCACTGGCAGATGAATTTGCGGTCCGGCGAAAACTTCTGGATCCGATCGAATTCACCGTACTCCGACACGTAATAACAGCCGTCTTCATCTTGCAAGACGTCCGTCACAAAACCGAACTCGCCGGGACCACCGCCATAGGTGCCGCCGATCGTTAAATCCGGCAGCAGTTCGCCTTCCGGCGTGTAGAACAGAATCCGGTAGTAGTGGGTGTCGGCGACCATGAGCCGCCCGGCGCGGTCGATCGACAAACCGGTCGGACGGCCGAATTCGGAGCGCGGCGTCTGCCACGACCGCTGGAACCGCCCTTCGCCATCAAACACCTGGATTCGTGCCGTGAGATCGACGATGTAGATGCGTCCTTCCGCATCGGCGGTCATCGCCCGCGGCTTTTGAAACCGGCCGTCCGAGTACCCTTGCCGCCCCCAAACCAGTTCAGGCTGGTCGCTGCTGCCGCCGGGCACGCATCCGGCCAACCCCACAAAGCCGCCCAACCAAGCCGCGAAGACGAGCGTCGTAAGCCATCCGCACCTGGCCAACCGTAAAGTCCCTATCCAGTCAACGCCCGCTCGGCCAACGCTGGCCGGGACGCCGCTCTCCGCATTGCCGCCTGGCAGCGGCTGTGGGTACCGGTTCAGATCGATCGGCGGCGGCTGGTAAGCGGCTTGCTTCCTCATAGAGTGTCAATGTATCGGACCGGCGACCGTTGGGCAAAACGATCGCTTGACGCCACCCCTTGCCCGCCCCTTGCCGACGCTTCTTCACGGTCGATACACTTTCCGATTCGAGACACTCCCGCCCTGGCCTGTCGTTTTTCGACGGGCAGTGCGGACGCGAGTTGTCCAAAGACGCAACGGGACGGGGCGGATGGCAGTCTTGATCGACGTCAGCAAGACCGACGACCCTCGGGACGTCGTGCATCGCGCGGTGCAAGCGCTCGCCGAAGGCAAGCTCGTTGTGTTCCCAACCGATACCGCCTACATGGTCGCCGCGAATGGCCTACACGAGTCGGCCGTTGCCCGCTTGGCGAGCCTCAAGGCTGACGGTCAGGTCGAGCCATTGTCGTTGTTGGCTCGCAGCTTCGAACACGCCCTTGATTACGCTCCGAGTCTTCCGCCCGTGGCCCAGCGTTTGGCTCGCCGCTGCTGGCCTGGTCCGTTGACGCTGATCGTGGACGAGGTTCCCGAAGCTAGCTTGGTGAACCGTCTGCCCAATTCCGTGCGGCAAACCGTGTGCGTCGACCGAGCCTTTCCGCTGCGGGTCCCCGCGCACCCGCTCATCGAAGCCGCCATGCGGCTGTCCGTTGGGCCGTTGGTCGTCGCGAAAGTGCGGACGAACTCAAGTGACGCCGCACCTGGGACTTGGGCGGTGACCGGCGCGGCAGCGGCGGCGGCGTTGGGAGACGCGGCCGCACTGGTCCTCGAAACGGGCCGCACGCGATATGCGGGGCCATCGAGCGTAGCGCGGGTGAGGGGCGCGGAAATTGAACTGGTTCGGGAGGGCGTCATTGGCGCCGCTTCGCTCGGGAAACTCGCAAGCCTCATGGTGTTGTTTGTCTGTACGGGAAACACGTGCCGCAGTCCGATGGCGGAGGCGTTGATGCGCGGCCGGGTAGCGCGGCGGCTGGGCTGCCTGCCCCATGAACTTGCCGAGCGGGGCTTGCTGATCTTCTCGGCGGGGGTCGCGGCGATGGCCGGAAGTGCCGCCTCGCCAGAGGCACGTTCCGCCGTGGCCGAACGCGGTTTGGACCTGAGTGCCCACGAGAGTCAGCCGGTGAGCGACCGCTTGGTGCGTTTCGCCGACGTCATCCTGGCGATGACTCGCGGCCATCGCGACGCGGTCCTGCGGCAGTGGCCCGAGGCGGCTGCGCGAACGCGACTGCTCAGCCGTTCGTCCACCGACGTGAGCGACCCGATTGGCGGACCGCTCGAGGTCTACCAGCGTTGCGCGGATCAGATCGACCAGTACTTGGAGGCGTGGGAGTCGGAGTTGGACTGGGGACAGCTCCCAAGATTGCGGAGGGACACAAGCGAGGTGGAGAAACATGCGAATCGCCATTGGGAGTGATCATCGGGGAGTTGGCCTGAAGTCTCGGCTGGCTGCGTATCTCAAGCAACGCGGACATGACGTGACGGAGGTCGAGATCGCCGCGAGCGACAGCCTCGACTACCCCGATATCGCGGGCGACGTCAGCCTTGCGGTCTCCGGAGGACGCGTCGATCGCGGCCTCTTGATTTGCGGCACGGGTATCGGCATGGCGATCACAGCGAACAAACTTCCCGGCGTACGCGCCGCCGTCTGCCCAGACGAGGCGACCGCGGAAATCTGCCGTCGTCACAACGACGTCAACGTCTTGTGCTTGGCGGGGGCGCCCGACGATCCGGCTCAAACCGAGCGCATCGTCGACGTCTGGCTCGAGACCCCCTTTGACGGCGGGAGGCACGCACGGCGATTGGAGAAAATCGCCGCACTGGAACGGCGCAATTGTAACGGCGGCGCGACCGGATAAGGTTGCAAGCACCCTTGCCTTGACGCAAGATTATCTCTACGGTTTCTTCCGATTGCGGAAACCCGGCGGACTTGGACGGTCGTGGTTGGTGGAGCGGCAAATCGGCTGTGAGAAAGGGAAAAACCTATGTCGGACATTCGAACGGTGCCGGATAACGAAAAGCTATCCTCGGATTTGTTCGCTCCGCAGGCCCGCGACGTCGATCCGGCGGAGACCACCGAGTGGCTCGAATCGCTCGATTACATCTTGGCGAGCAAAGGGCCCGAACGAGCCCGCTTCTTGCTGGCGACGCTCGAGGACAAGGCTCGGCGTCAAGGCGTCGACCTCTCGATCGCCGCGAACACTCCGTACATCAACACGATCCCCTCCAACCGCCAACCGCTCTACCCCGGGAATCGCGAAATCGAACGCCGTATCAAGAGCATCATTCGCTGGAACGCGATGGCGATGGTCTTGCGGGCGAACAAGTACTACTCGGGGTTGGGCGGACACATCTCGACATTTGCCTCCTCCGCCACGCTTTACGAAGTCGCCTTCAACCACTTCTTTCGCGGACGGGGTCCCACCGGCTACGAAGGCGATCAAATCTACTTCCAGGGACACGCTTCGCCCGGCATGTACGCCCGGGCGTTCCTCGAAGGCCGTCTGTCGGAAGAGAATCTCGAGCATTTCCGGCGGGAACTGCAGCCTACTCGCGGCCTGTCGTCGTACCCGCACCCATGGTTAATGCCCGACTTTTGGCAGTTCCCAACTGTTTCGATGGGACTCGCGCCGATCATGGCGATCTATCAGGCCCGATTCAATCGGTACCTGCAGGATCGCGGCTTGAAGAACACGGATGGCCGGCATGTCTGGGCCTTCCTGGGCGATGGCGAAACGGACGAACCGGAAACGCTCGGAGCCATCACGCTTGCCGCCCGCGAGAAACTCGACAATCTGATCTTCGTCGTGAATTGCAACCTGCAACGGCTCGACGGCCCGGTCCGCGGCAATGGCAAGATCATTCAGGAGCTGGAAGCGATCTTCCGCGGCGCGGGATGGAACGTCATCAAGGTGATCTGGGGCGACGACTGGGATCCGTTGCTGCAACGTGACAAGTCCGGATTGCTCGCCAAACGCATGGCCGAAGTGGTCGATGGCGAATACCAAAAGTACGTCGTATCCTCCGGGGCTTACATTCGCGAGAACTTTTTCGGCAAGTATCCGGAACTGCTCGATCTCGTCGCGAATTACTCCGACGAGAAACTGGAAAAACTTCGCCGCGGCGGCCACGATCCGGAAAAGGTTTACGCCGCGTACAAAGCGGCCGTCGAGCATGTTGGGCAACCGACCGTGATTCTTGCCAAGACGATCAAGGGCTATGGCACGGGCGAGGCGGGCGAAGGCAAGAACGTCGCCCACAACATGAAGAAGATCGAAGACGCGCCGCTGAAACAGTTCCGCACGCGTTTCAGCATTCCGCTATCCGACGACGATGTCGTCAAGATGCCGTTCTATCGGCCGCCCGAGGACAGCGTCGAAATGCGGTACCTGCGCGAACGCCGGGAAAAGCTTGGCGGCTCGCTCCCATGCCGACCGACCGTTCATCCCAAGAGCGAAGTGCCCTCGTTGAGCGACTTCAAGGACATCCTGGAGAAGTCGAAGGGCCGGGAACAGTCCACCACGTTCGAATTCGTTCAAATCCTCAGGAAGCTCGTCAAGGACAAGCGTATCGGCCGCAACATTGTGCCGATTGTTCCCGACGAATCGCGGACTTTCGGTATGGAAGGGATGTTCCGCGACATCGGCATCTACGCGCATGCCGGCCAGCTTTACGAGCCGGTCGATTCCGACGAGTTGATGTTTTATAAGGAAGCGAAAGACGGCCAAATCCTCGAAGAAGGCATCAACGAGGCGGGCTCGATGTCGTCCTTCATCGCGGCCGGCGTGTCGTATTCCGAACATGGAATCAACATGATTCCGTTCTACATCTACTACTCGATGTTCGGCTTTCAACGCATCGGCGATCTGATTTGGGCCGCCGCCGACGCTCGGGCCAAAGGCTTCCTGCTCGGTGGAACCGCCGGTCGCACGACCCTCAATGGCGAAGGCTTGCAGCATCAGGACGGCCACAGCTTGCTGAACGCCATCGCGTTCCCGACAGTCCGCGCTTACGATCCGGCCTGGGGTTACGAAATCGCCGTGATCGTGTTGGATGGACTGAAGAAGATGTACGTCGATGGCGAAACGGCGATTTACTACATCACCGTGGAAAACGAGCCGTATCCCATGGCGGGCATGCCCGAAGGATGCGAACAAGGCATCATTGAAGGCATTTACAAGTTTTCCACCAAATCGTCGCCCGACGCCAAGCATAAGGTCAATCTGTTTGGCAGCGGCGCGATTCTCCGATGCGTCCTGCAGGCCGCGGATATCCTCGCCGAGCGTTACGGCATCTCCAGCAACGTGTGGAGCGCCACAAGCTACACCCAGTTGCGTCGAGACGCTCATGCGTGCGAACGTTGGAACATGCTGCACCCGACCGAACCACCCCGCCGCCCGTACATCGAGCGAGTCCTCGAGGGCGAAAGCGGTGTCTTCGTGGCTGCTTCCGACTACGTGAAGGCCCTACCCGAGCAGATTGCGCGGTGGGTGCCTGGCGATTACTATGTGCTCGGCACGGACGGCATGGGTCGAAGCGAAGAACGACACGTGCTGCGTCGACACTTTGAAGTGGACGCCGCCTGCGTCGTCATCGCCACCTTGTACCGCCTGTCGCGGACTGCGGGACTCGATCCGGCAGTCGTCGCCCAGGCGATTAAGGACTTGGGCGTCGACCCCGAGAAGATCGACGCGTACTTCGCCTAGGCGCGCTCGCGATCTGCGTCATAAGAGATTTGGATCAATGATGGTTCCGCGGCGGGAACCGGTGGCGTCAAGCCACCCGACCGCCGCGGTGGTATACGTATCACGACACTTCACCGGCTATAACGCCGCCACATCGCATCATGGAAATTGAAATCAAATTGCCTGAACTGGGTGACGGCATCAAGTCGGGCGACATCCTCGAAGTGCTGGTGAACGTCGGCGACGAGGTGAAAAAGGGGCAGGATGTCTTGGAGTTGGAAACCGACAAGGCCTCGTTGACCGTCCCCAGCAGCCATGCCGGCCGGATCGTCAAATTGCTCGTGAAAGCGGGCGATACGTTGCCGATCGGCGGGTCGATCGCGGTGCTTGAAACCGGTAGCGGTGCGGCCGCCGCCCCGACCCCGTCTGCCGCGAGCAAACCGGCCGCGCCCCCTGCGGCCCCTGTTCCACCGCCGGCACCAGCCCCGGTTGCCGCGCCCCCGGCCGCTGCCCCCGTCGTGGCCGCTCCCGCGCCACGTCCGATCCCGGCCCCGGCGGCTCCGATCGCGCCGGCTCCGGTCGCGCCGGCCCCAACGACGCCGGCCATCGCGACCTCGCCTGCTGCGGCATTCGCCGCGCCCCCAGCACCGTCCGCGACGGCCGCCGCGTTTCCAAATGCAACCCCAGGCGCTATTCCGGCCGGCCCGGCCGTGCGTCGATTCGCCCGGGAAGTTGGGATCGATCTGTCCATGGTCCGCGGCACTGCCGAGGGTGGCCGCATCACCCGCGAAGACGTGCTCGAAGCCGTTCGGCAAGCGAACCAAATGGTGCGCGGTGGCGGGCTGGCGGTCGCGAAGGCGGCCGGCGGCACGGGCCTAGCAAACGGCTCGGCCGGTGACGGAATGTCCGATGCCTGGGGCCCGGTTCGCATCGAGCGGATGACGAAAATCCGCAAGACGATCGCGGCGAAGATGCATGAGTCCTGGTCGACCGTCCCCCGCGTCACCAACATGGACGACGCGGACGTCACCGAATTGGAACGGATCCGGCAATCGAGCAAAGACGACTACGCCGCGCGCGGCATCAAGCTCACCCAATTGCCGTTCGTGATCAAAGCGGTCGCGATGGCGCTCAAAAAGAACCCGGTTGTCAATGCTTCGATCGACATGGACAACGGCCAGATCATCTACAAGGACTACGTTCACATCGGCATCGCGGTTGACTCGGATCGCGGGCTGGTGGTTCCATCGCTCCGCAACGCCGACCAACTGTCGATCGCCGAAATCGCGCGACAGGTGTCCACGCTGGCCGACAAGGTGCGCGACAACCAGTTCTCGCTTGACGAACTGCGGGGCAGCACGTTCACCATCAGCAACCTTGGCGCGGTGGGCGGGGCCTACGCGACTCCAATCATTAACACGCCTGAAGTCGCCATCCTGTTGCTGGGACGTTCGCGAAAGATGCCGGTCGTCGTCAATGACCAAATCGTGCCCCGGCTGATGATGCCGCTCAGCCTGTCGTACGATCACCGCTTGGTGGATGGTGGCGCCGCCGCCCGCTTCCTCAACGACGTCATCGCGTACTTGAAGTCGCCGGGTCGTCTCCTGCTCGCACCGTAGCGAGTCGCACAACCTTCTGGCCAACCAGCTTGAGTAGCTCCGGGATCTGCCGCACGGCGTCCCGGTCGTATTGGCGGGTGGGTTCGTCCAGATCGGCCCAGGGGACCAATTTGGGATGGGTCTTGCGACCGTCGTCGCGCGGACCAAGTCGCCACCCCTCAAGCCAACGATTGGCGTTCCATCGCGCGTGCTCCATCGCGGCCAGAATCTCCACTTCGCCATCCGTCCACTCCGCGGGCGAGCGTAAGTCACTGATCGCCGCCGTAGCGCAACCGACCGCGCGAAGTTTCACCGGGATGTGGTCAGCTTGGTGTCGGTTCGCTTCGCGGTACGCCTCGGAGAGTTTTTCCCACGGACGCATCGCCGGGTACTGGGACGGTTTGTCGCCGCGTTCCTCGCGTCGTCGGACGTAGTCTTCGTGAATCGCGCGGGCCTGGCGGTCTTGTCCCGCTTGAATCACGAACTTGGCAATCCCGGCGCCCGTTAACTCGCCGAACGGACGCCACGCGCCTGGAATCGTTGCTGGAGCCGTTGTTGGAGCCGTTGCTGGAACCGTGAAGCGCGCCGTCAACAGGTCGGCAAGTTCCTCGCGGTGGCTGAGGCGAACAAAGACCGGAAGCGCTCGGTCGGAGACGATCGTCGACAACCCGAGTGCGACTGGCAACGAGTCGTCCTCGTCTTGCGGGGAAACGACAATCGTTGACAGCAAGTTTTGGTCGTTGAGCCACCGGTCGACTTCCGCTCTGGTGCTGTCATGGTCCAGTTCGGCAGCCAGAAACTGCAGATCCAAGACGTTATCGATCTGTGGAAACCGGAACCTCAACCGCTGCTCGCAGGCCTCGGCGTCGGGATCCGCGATTCGCACTTTAGGCCGCAACGCGTTCGCGTAGTGGCCCAACCGAGCTGTTTGCAGCAGCAGGCATTCGCTTTCGCGTGAATAGCCAAGGAGCACCAATTGAACCGTGCGCGTCGAGTCGGCGTCGATTTGCTCGCGGTCCAACGGGTATTCGTCCAGCAGCGCGCGGGCGCCATCGAACAGCGGGTCGAAGCGGCGGTATTCGACGCCTGCCGGCCCACTTTCTTGGCCCGGATTGGAAACCGGCTCAAGCATGCCGAACAACCGTGGATCGACACACAGAACGTCAATCGCCGTCGGCGGATGGCGATCGGGTTCGTGGCAGAGACGGCCGGCCGCCGCCGCCACTTGCAGATTTGTGACATCATCGCCAACGGCGATCATCACCCGATTCGCGCGCCGCACGCCGGCCCTCTCCAGCGTCGCGCCACTCATCGCGTCCCCCACCACCACCAACGCCCCGAGATCGCGCAACTCCGCGAGGTCGTGGCGCGGATCGTCGTCGATCACCACCACGCGTTCGCCCATCGCTAGGCGTTCCGCAACCAGCAACCGCCCGGTCGCATCGGCGCCGCACACGACCGTATGCTTGCGGGAACGCAACGCCCTCCAGTCATCCACGCGTTGGCGGAAGACGGCGAACGCGGTCTTCAGGACCGCGGCGAAAAAGGTGGCCACTGCCAGCGCCCGGGCGGTCTCCAATTCCCAAGGCGAGGGCTCGGCGACCGCCCCCGAATCCAAGAGCAACAACTGCAAGGCAAGGTAGACAAGCGTCGAGTGCGAATATCTCTTTTCGGGCTCGGTGAGGGCTAGGTTCTTCTCGAAACCGATCTTGCCGAGCACGAGGACCGTGATGACCACAACGGCGATGAAGGTCCAATCCACATGAGCCCGGTAAGTCCGATAAAAGCGGCGAAGCCCGACCATGTTGCCTCCCTGAACCCTTTCGGCCTCACTCGCGAGACTTTTCCAGAAAACGGATTTCGTCGATTCCTACCGGCCGGCCCCCCAAATGTCGTCAATGTACATCGGTCGAGCACGTTTCGGTTCCGATTGAAGGCGTGGATCGAACCACGAAACCACGGTTTCCTGTTGCCCTCCCGATGGTTGACCGACATAATATCGGCGTTGGTTGATCTAACGAGTTATGGTTTTGCGGTGGGACCAGGCAGGGCCTGCCGGTTCGTCATTCTGGAGTGGATTCGACATGGGCGCAACGCATTCAACACACTCGTACGAAATGAATCGCCGACAAGCGTTGATCGCGGCCGGTTTGGGTGCGTTGTCGATGACGACCCCCGGCTTGGTGATGGGGGCCGACGCGACGAACGCCAGCGGCCAAGCCGTGGCGTCGGAGAAATCCTGCATTTTTGTGTTGCTGTGCGGCGGCCCGAGCCACATCGACACCTGGGATATGAAACCGGAGGCGCCGGACACGATCCGCGGCCCCTATCGGCCGATTGAAACCCGAGTGCCCGGGATGCGGATCAACGAAATGCACACGGAATTGGCGAAACTGACCGACCAGTTCACGCTCATCAATTCGATGACGCACCCCGGTTCGATCTCGAACCACTTCGACGCGATGCACAATCTGCTGAGCGGCCAGTCGACGAAGCGAGTCAATCAGGGCGTTTCCGACGATCAACCGTACCTCGGTTCGTTCGTCGCGAAGCATCGGCCGAGCAAGCGGAATCTGGTCTCGAACGCATGGCTGATCAAGTGTGTCGGCCCGCCCGTGTTCTGCGCGCCGAACATCGATCTCGGCGGCTATCTTGGCTCGGCCTATGCTCCCGTTTTCGTTGGCTCCGCGAAGAACCATCCAGCCATGGACGACTTCAGTCCGCCGGAGATTTACGATCTGGGCGATCCGGCGCGGGTCGCCGTGCGCCGGCAACTGTTGTCGCGAATCGAGAGCCCCGCGCTGTCGCGCGATGGCCGCGGCGCCGACTGGTCGCAATTGCGGGAAAAGGCCTATGACGCCATGACGCGTTCCGAGGGACGCGACGCGTTCAAGATGGATCGCGAACCGGCGGATGTCCGCGATCGCTATGGCCGCCATCCGCTTGGACAAAACCTGTTGCTGGCCCGGCGAATGGTCGAAGCGGGCGTGCGGTTCGTCACCGTCAACGGCTGGACGGGGCAAGCGCCGCACGACACGGCGGGACCGCCGAGCAGCAGTTGGGACATGCACGGCGGCAACATGGGTATGGGGAATGCCTTCGGCGACGGATCGTACGGCATGGGCTTCTGCTTGCCGCGGCTCGATCAAGCCTTGTCCGCATTGCTATCCGACCTGAAGGATCGCGGCATGTTGAAAAACACGCTGGTCGTGGTGACGGGCGAGTTTGGCCGCACGCCCAACGTGCTCACCCAGCTCCCACCGGGTCGCCAGCATTGGCCAAGTTGCTTCTCAGCCATTTTGGCCGGCGCGGGCATCGGCGGTGGCAAGGTTTACGGCAAGTCGGACAAACACGGCGCCTATGTTTCCAGCATGCCGGTGCGTCCCGAGGAACTGGCGGCGACCATCTACCACGCGCTTGACATACCCCTGAATGCTCCCCAAAACAACAGCGGGATCTCCCTGCCGCTGACCACTGGCAAGCCGATTATGGAACTGTTCGGCTAAGGCGGTGCGGCACCACGGGCAAGACTTGGGAAAGTGGCCAGCCGTTCTTTCGTTTACGTGGCTGCGAGGACAAGCCCTAAGCCGCAGCCGAACCCCATCCCGCAGCCGAACCCCACCCCGCAGCCGAACCCCACCCCGCAGACGAACCCCACTCCGCAGACAAGCGCCAATCCGCAGACGAGCGCCAATCCGATACCACACCACAAGGCCAACCGTTGCCCCGCCCATAGACGAAGGCGGACAGCGGTCGGTCGGAGAAACCGGGCGGGCTTGGGAATAACCCAGTTCCGTCTGCGGTGTTCACGCGACGCCAGGCCAAGTCGTCGCCGAACCGACTTTCCGGCCCCGGCCAGATGTCTTGCGGCGGAGGCGCATCGAATGTCGCCGTGTACGACTCGATCGTCCGACGGTATTCCTGGATGATCCGTAACGCGTATCCCGTCGTCCAGCCGTTTTCGCGGGCCAATCGGGCAGTAAACGTAAGCCGTGCAAGCGGGTCGTCAAAACGGTAAGCGGCGAGCCGCTCCCATCGTTTCCGGTCATCTTCGAGCATTGGCATCGTGTTCGCTCACGGACGGGCAGGAGATCCGTATCGCAACGAGCTGGCAGGCGAGGCGTAAACCGTTCACTAGCCACAGCCACCACCACTGCCACAACCGCTCTCCAAGTCGCTCAAGTAAGTTTTCACGGCCGCCAGCAAGAGGGCGTGTTCGGTTTCGTTGAGCGCCGCTGTGCCGAGCAAGGCCACGGCGGGACCCAGGATTTCCGGCGATCGTGGCGACGTTTCCATCGCCAACCTCCGCGTCAACTCAGGCAGTTGCGCCTTGGCTTTCTCCACAATCGTCTCGCCATGCAACGTGAGACGTGGCCTTTGGGAGATCGCCAACAGCCCTACCAGTCCGACGACTAACCCACCTAATATCGCAAACCCCTCGTATTCCTTATCGAACCAACTAGTGTAAAGAATAGCCCACACAAGCACGAATACCGCTCCGATCGGCCTTAAAATCATCCACGGCGCCAGGGTGGACCACCATCTGTCCACGACTAGACCGCGGCGCATCAAATGCCTCTCGCCTTCCTCAAAGCTCGTTTCCATGGCCGCTTTTAGAGCATCCAGCGGCGGTATAGCGCCCAAGGCGGCGAGACGCTGCTGAAGCCCGGCCAGTAGCGGCGGCGTCCCGGCCGGCAGTGTCGCCGGAATCGCGATCGGGGTGCACACATCCTCCGGATCGGTTATCTGCGGCTGAGCCGTATGGGCCATCAACGTGGCGAGTCCCGTGACGGCAAATGACATCCGATCGCCTCGTTTTGCAAGCAGCGATAGTTCGAGGGGCTCGACATCGGCCAAATCCACCTGTGGATCACCCAATGGCCAGTATTTTCGCCGCAATTGAATCGCAATGCCCAGCGCGAAGGCGACTACCATAACGAATACCGTCATAAACCAATCGATAATAATGACATCCTCGGGAGAAATCTCGATTCGGGTTGTGGTCGTGAAAGAGGCAGGAAGCACGTGAAGGTTCCTTGTTGTCAGTGGATCAGAAACTATTGGCATTGCATTCCGATACCCATTTAGATGTCATTTGCCCACTCGATGCTAAAGTCCAATTTCCATGAATGAGTGGTTGGATTTGTCAATCACGCCACCATTACAAGACAATCGCGAATCGACTGCGAGGCTAGTGAACCGCCCGGTGCTCACGTTTTCGCCGCCGGGAGATGGTGCGGCGACCGCACCGGCTTCTTCGAGAACCCCAGTCGTCGCGGAGATCTTGACCAAGGCGATCGTTTTGGCCGCGTCCCCAGGGACGGCCTGTTTGGCTTCAAGCTGTTGCGATTTTGTTTGCGATTTCGTTTGCGAAATCTGCATCACGTGCACAGCGCCCATTGCCAAAACAATCAAAGCGATTCCAATGAAAAAGGAAAAAACCTTTATGGCGTCCAGAAGGCCGTCCGGTAGTTTCCCAAACGCCTCAGCAAGCGCGACAAGCCGAAAGCCTTGCCGCCGCGATGCGATCTCCGAGTCTTTGCTACTCGTTACACGATCGATCGACGCTTGCAATGCGGGTAACTCCTCGACATTGCCAATAACCGCGCATAGCAGGGCAATCCTCTTGGTTCTCTCGTTTTGCACGATCCAAATCGCGATTAGCACAGCCGCGGCGATGGCAATCAACCACCGCAACTCGAACAACACCTCCAACGCCTGTGTATTCATCGCGATACCTGCTTACAACCTATAATGAAAGGACCTGAATCTATAGCCATACCAATGAAAGTTTGGCCGACTCCATGATCTACGATCCCCCTCTAATCCATCGCGATTGGCACGTTAGGCGACAATGGCCGGCGGTTTCCGCGAATCGCCCGCTTAGACCGCTTGCGGCTCAAGGAAAGCCGCCACCGTTAGCAGTGCACCCCCACGGTCGACGACCGCGCAAATCGATGCCAATCGTTGGATCTTGCCGCGATGCCTCATCCCATGGGCGTAAATCACGCTCGCCGCAGTGCCTATTGCCCAGCGTGCCCGCGACTCTGTCTTTCCCGCCACTAGCCCCTTGGCCTCGTTCCAGGACCGATCACAGCCTGACGCCCACGATGTAACAGCCGAACAGCCCGGGACAATCGGGCGCGGACTGAAAAATATTTTTTGATGGCAGCCGGGTGCGCTGTGGCGATCATCCCGAGTCGATATTCGCGATTCGATCACGGCGTTGCGTCGCCGGCGATTCCAACGAAGCGTGTCGATCGCGGCTACCTGTCAGTGCGACGGACTTCCGGTCCGTCGAAGCGGAAGGTCAGCCGCCCCAAACGCGTTCCCAGAAGATGAGAGCTGGGGATTGGCTTTCGGGAGCTGGGGATTGGCTTTCGGATACGCGCCACGGCAACTGGCGCTGCCCCCCCCTTCGAATCGCCCGCTCAGGGTTTCCATTGCGGCAACGACTTCCGAAGCCGCTCGATGCCGGTCGGTGTGACGGCGGTGCCGCCCAAATCCAGCGTCTCCAATCGCTTCAGGCCTCGCAGCGCGTCCACCCCCGTATCGCCCACCGAACAGTCGGTCAAATACAACGTCCGTAGCTTGACCAGCCCTGCCAGCCGCTTAAGCCCCGCGTCCGAGATCTTCGTACCCGACAAATCCAGCTCTTCCAACTCGCGCAACTTGCCGATCCATTCCAGCGAAGCGTCCGTTATCGTGGTCCGCTCCAAGAAAAGCTGCCGCAGACGCGTGCAGTGCCGAAACACCGCCACGCCTTCATCGGCCGCCGGCGTAAAGGACAGATCGAGCCATTCCAATTGCCGGGCTGCCGAGAGGGTGAGCAACCCGCGCTCCGTGACCGCTGTCCGGCCCAAACTTAACTGACGCATCTCGGACACAGCGGCAAAGTGCGGCAAATCGGTGTCATCCACCCCGAGGAACGCCAAGTAGCCACGTTCGAAATCCGAGAATGGCTGGCCAGCCAACTCGGCCAACATGCCTGCGGTGTCGCGGCCGGCATAAATCGACGCCAAACAGCGGCCAACCAAAGGCCGCCATCGTCCCCGGTCGCCATCCATCAGGAAATGCGTCAAACCGGCCGACTGCGTATACAGTTCTCGAATGCGCGCGTCGCTCTGAAGCTGCTCGCGGGTTAAAGCCGCCAATTCGGCAAACGGCAGCGGAACGGCGCCACGGAGCCCAGCGTACCTGGCAAATTGCAGCCGTCGCGCGTCCGGACCGCCGACGAACGCGTAACCGGGCCGCGCCAGCAACGATTCGAAGTAAACCGCGATCCCTTCGATCAACCACATATTGCCACGCTGGCCCGCATTTCCGGCTGAATCTCCCGCCTCCTGAAACAACTGATGGACAACTTCGTGCCGCCACGTCGGATGCGCCGCGTCATCGCCCGCGTACAAAAACGACATCGCCTCCGTGTCGGCGTAGTAACCCGATGACAACTCGATCCGCGGCTGACTCGACCGCAATGCCGCGACATACTCGTCCCGAGTCTTGAAAATCGCGACCTGATGCCGGCGTTTCTTCCCTAGCGGCTCATCGCGGCCCGCAAACCGTGCCCGCAACGCCGCTGGCGAACTCCAGTAACCGAAAAACAACTGGCTCCAAACCTGCCTCAGCCGTTCCAGCTCACGCGCCGCCGCCTGCGCGACGGTCGCGCTGTGATTCGAACTGACCACAAAATGCGCCGACTCGGCACGCCAATGCTGTCCACGCCGCCAGCCGAACTTCGGATGGTCGAACGCCGGCCGCGACAGTTCGACCGCAGGGCCGTCCATGGAGCCGCCAAGCGCGAGAATACGCCGCGCCGCCGCATGATCCGGGGCCTCTCGCAAGACTTCGTGCAACAACCGATACGCGGCCGCCGCATCGCCATCCCCATCCGTGTCGCCATTCCCATCCGTGTCGCCATTCCCAGCGGTGTCGCTATCCCCATCCGTGTCGCCATCCCCAGCGGTGTCGCCGTTGCCGCCAACGCCGCCACCTTTTTTCTTATGGGGACCGACCTCAGATTTTCCGCCAGTCGGTTCACCGATGGTTTTGCCTGTGGATTTACCCGTTGATTCGCCAGTGGATTCGGCAGTGGATCCGCCAGCCGATTCGCCCGCCGCGACGCGAGCCGCCTCGAACAACGCTTCGGCATGAGTCCGCCGCACTTCAAGGAACTTCGCGTGCCACTGC
>CAIXSC010000313.1 GCA_903921945.1 uncultured Planctomycetaceae bacterium | reverse complement strand
GATTCGGCAACCGTCGCCCCGCCAATGACGCGACGGGGAATCACTAGGTGCGGGCCCGCCACATGAGCCCCGCTCGTGGTGGGCCGGTCCGTTTTCCCGGGCCGGCGCTCGCGATCGCTTTTGTGCCGGTCAGCGGGCCGTTGGGCTCGCTATTTCGATTCTTGCGAGCGGCGGCGGGCGGTAATCCGTTTCACCGCCTCGTCGGCGATCACACCAGCCAAAATCACCACGCCGATAATCGTGTATTCGAGTTGGGATTTAATGCCCAGGATGTTGATCGAATTGTAGAGCACCCGCATGACCGTCGCGCCGATCACGACGCCCAGTACCGAGCCCTCGCCTCCACGCAGACTGCAGCCGCCCAGCACCGCCGCCGCGATCGCATACAGTTCGAAAAGGTTGCCTTGGCCGGAAGGTTGCACCGAATTCCCATCGAGCGCGAAGAGAATTCCCCCCAAACCGGCCGCGCCGCCGCAAATCACATACGACAACACCACCAGCCGATCAGTCTTGATCCCGCTGTAACGAGCCGCCTGCTCGTTCCGCCCCAACGCCAACAAGTATCGTCCGTAGATCGTCAGGTTCAGAAAGACGGCGGCCGCCGCCGCCATTGCCACCAGCACAAAGAACGGAGCGGGCACGAGCATCTCGCCCAGCAGCGTGTCGGCCAGCGAACTCTTGCCGATCGGGCGGCTCATCAGCCACATCACGGCCGTTACGCCACTAGCGGCGCACGGCACTTGGGCGATGTTGCCGGCGCGGAGCGAATTCCTTCCGAACCAAGCGATGCTGGCCATGAGCGCGCCGAGTGAAATGAACACAGCGGCCATCCGCCACCGGGACGCCCAATCGCGACCGCCTGGAAACCATTCGTCGCTCTTCCCCACTACCGCCAAGGCACCAACCAGCAGCATCCCCGCGACGACCGCCGCCACGACAGGCCCCAGCATGGCTCGGCCACTCGCCCGAAACGCGACGAACCCCAACCACAAAACGCTCGGCGCCACCAACCAGCCGATCCAGGCCATCAAACGGGCCGGCGCGGCGGCTGGCGATAGCCCGAACAGCATTCCGTCGGGCAGATAGCGAACAGCTCCAATGGCCGCGATCGCGGCGCCGGCGATGATTGTGAACCACGGCAAGCCGCGATTCGCGATGCCTGTCCCCTCGCCGCGTTGTCGCACGAGCGTCCACGTTCCCGCCAGCACCGCGAGCACTCCGGCGACCAGCACCACAAACGCTACGTAGCAAGGCTTGCCGGTCGCGATCAGACGCAGCGAATCGTCGTACGCGGTGCCGAAGCCTTGGGTCTGATCGTCGGTGATCCAACGAGCGAGTCCGCGATAGATGAGCAACCCGCACAGCGTCACGACGAACGGCTGCAGCCGCGCGCGGGTCACAAGCAATCCATGAGCCAATCCCAGGTGAAGCGCGACCATCATGACCCAGGCCAGGACGCAGGCAATCGCCACCCAACCCGGCAGCGGCAGCTTGGATACCGTCGCACCGCCCAAGAGCGACACCAATCCGGCGACGGCCAGCCCGATCGGCGCGCGGTAATCCCCGCCCGTATCGCTGCGCGCGCGCCAACGCCCGACTCCGATCACGGCCGCGACTGCCAGCAGTTCCGCGCCGGCCGCGTAGGCCGTGACGCTGGCGACCGTCCCGGGGGGCCATTTCGCGGTTCCGAGCAGCATCATCGGCAGCAGGCAGCCGATGAGTCCGACGACCGAACCGATCGACAGATCGATGCCGCCCGTGATAATCACGAACGCCACCCCGATTCCAAGAATGCCGAAGAGCGAACTCCAGCGAGTGATGTTCTGCATGTTGAAAGCCCCGACAAACCGCTCGTTCAGCAGCGTCGTGGCGACCAGCACATAGACCAGCAACAACAGGATGCCCGAGATTTTTTTCATACGCGAACCAACTGTCTTGTGTTACCGGTTGCCAGGTGCATTACCGCTTCCTCGGAAAGCTGGTCGCGGCGCAGTTCGCCGGCCAGTCGTCCCTCGTGCAGCACCAGCGTCCGATCGGACATACCAAGGATCTCTTCCATTTCGCTCGACACGAACAGGATGGCCACCCCCCGCGCCGCCAACTCTTCCATCAGCGAGTAAATATCCTGCTTGGCGCCGATGTCGATGCCGCGGGTCGGCTCGTCGAGCAACAGCACGCGGGGCGAAAGCGCGAGCCACTTGCCGAGCACTACCTTTTGCTGGTTGCCGCCCGACAGGTATTGCACGACCTGTTCCGCATGCGGTGTTTTGATCTTCAGCTTGCGGATCATCTCCACCGTGTCCCGTCGCTCGGTGGCGAAATTCAAGAGGCCGCCAGCGCGTCGGTTGCGCAGCAGACCGGCCAAGCCAATGTTCTCCCGCACCGCCATTTCCAGCACGAGTCCCTGTTGCTTGCGGTCTTCCGGAACCAAGGCGATACCGGCGCGAATCGCGTCGTGCGGCGTTTCCAACCGCAGCGGGTGGCCGCTGACACGCACCGTTCCACCCGCTCGCCGATCAATGCCGAACAGGGCGCGGAGCATTTCCGTGCGGCCCGCGCCGACCAGACCAGCGACGCCGACAATCTCGCCCTCCCGCAAATGGAAATCGAGTGGTTCGCTTGGCCAAGTCGCCGTGCGCAACCCTTCGACTTCCAGCACCACAGCGCCGGGTGGATGCGGTGTGTGCGCGTAAAACTGCGACAGGTCGCGGCCCACCATCAGCCGCACCATCGCGTCGTGCGTGATTTCGTCGCGGGTCAAGCCGCCCGCGTTGCGTCCGTCCCGCAGCACCACCACGCGATCGGCCAGCTCTTTCACTTCGCCCAGTCGGTGCGAAATATAAACGATACAGACACCCTTGGAACGCAAATCCTTGACGACTTCAAAAAGCCGCGCCGCCTCATGCGACGACAAGCTGGATGTCGGCTCGTCCATGATCAACACCCGCGCGTTCGCCGACAACGCCTTGGCGATCTCGACCAACTGCTGCTGACCGATCGCCAGCGAAGCAGTGGGCGTGCGCGGGTCGACATCCAAGCCGACACGGGACAGAAACTGCCGCGTCTGCGAGTCGATGCGGCGGCGATCGATCAGGCCCAATCGCCGCGGTTCCCGGCCCAGAAACACATTGGCGCCCACATCCAAGTTGTCCGCCAAATTCAGCTCTTGGTGGATGAGCGCGATTCCCCGGTCGATCGCCGACCGGACGGAATCGATCTGCACACGGATGCCGTCCATCCGCAGTTCACCCTCGTCCGGCTGCTGCACGCCGGCGAGGATCTTCATCAGGGTGCTCTTGCCCGCACCGTTTTCGCCCAAAATCCCCACCACCTCGCCGGCCCGCAGTTCCAGGCTCACGCCGTCAATCGCCACCACACCGGGAAACCTTTTGGTCACTCGGCAAACTTCCAGGAGCGGCGCGGACATGCGGAACTTTCGAGAGGGCGAAGAAAGGTTTCGAATCCGGGTTGCAGATTTCGGGTGTTTCGGCGCGGGCGCCGGTTGCGGGAGTGGAGGTGCGGGGGGAAGGTTGGTGGACCGTGTTTAGCGCGTGGTTTTCGGGGATGACCGGTTTTGAAGGTTGCGTTCGAGGATTTTGTGGAGGGATTAGCGGGATGACGGACCGTCGTTGGTGAAACTCAGCGGGTCAAAACCAGTTAAGAATCTGGCCCGCTAGGCGGAGGGCAACCCTTGGAGGCGTCCCATCCGCTCAATCCCCAATTGCCAGCGGGATTCCAGATTTCTCCCATCCATCCCGACCACGCCCGCAATCTTCAATCCGCGCCCCGAATCCCGGCACTCCTGAAACGGCGCGTCCCTAAAGCCTACGTCCTGAATCCCTGCGTCCTAAATCCCGGCACCCCAGAAACGGCGAGTCCCGAATTCCGAATCCACTTAGCCGCTATTTCGCTTCGCCGGGTTGCGTTAGCTTCTTGAGCTCGTCCCAGAATTCGGCGGCGTTCGCCTTGACGATCTTTCTCGCGTCGATGTTCATGAAGCCGTCGGCGGGGAGCGCGGACTTGTCGCCGCGGGCCATCGCTTGCAGCATTTTCACCGATTGATAGCCGTATTGGTACGGATTCTGAACGACCGTGCCAAAGCAGTGGCCGTCGAGGATCGCTTGCAACGTCTTGTCGTCCTCGTCGAACGCCACGACTTTGATCTTGCCGAGCTTGTTCGCTTGCGTGAGCGCTTCGAGGATGTAGGGCGGGTTGTAGGCGAACAGCCCGACCATGCAGCCCAGGTCATCGTGTTTGGCGATCGCGTCTTCGGCGAGCGCCTTGGCAGCGGCGAAATCGAAGTTGTCGGTGCGGGTGTCGAGGATGGTGTATTTTTCGCCCTTGATGACTTCACCCGGCGCGTCATAGCGAGTGTTGTCGATGGAGCGATCGAGCAGTTCGTCGATTAATCCCTGGCGGCGAAGCTTCGCGTTCAGCTGCTCCAAGCGGCCGACGAAGATCATCAGCGAGCCGCCTTCCGGCATCGCTTCCTTGACCAACTGGCCGCACATGCGGCCGGCCAAGTAATTGTCCATGCCGATGTACGCGAGGCGTTTGCTCTTCGGCGCGTCGGCGTCGTGGGTGATCAAATTGGTCGCGTCGGCAACCGTATTGAGGATTTCGGTTTGGTTGTCGGGATCGATCGGGCTGACCGCGATCCCGTCGGTCCCGGCGCTGATCAGCTCTTCCAAGATCCGTTTTTGGTTCGCGACGGCGCTGTCCGCGGTGGGCATTTTGACATCGACATCGCAATCGAGGTCGCGTCCGGCCGCCTCGGCCCCCTTCTGAGCGATCGTCCAGAACGACGCGACACCGTTGGTGACGTAGGCGACGCGTGGCCGCTTTCCAGCCGCTGTCTTGATGGCGGCTCCACCCTTTTCCCCTGCTCCCTTGTCCCCTGCTCCCTTATCCGCGGGAGCCGTGTCACCGGCACCCGAGTTCGAGGCGGATGCGGCCTCGCCGGTGCTACCCGGCTTGGCGGCGTCCGGACCAGCCCCGCCTCCGCAACCCGCTAAACCGACCATGGCGAGCACGCCAAGCCCAAATACAAGGCGACAACCGAATACGCGCAGTGACACGATCTCGACCCTTGGGAACGAGGAAGGAGGAGAAAGACGACAATAGGTCGCCCAGAATATTAGTTCCGCCCTCCGCGCCGGCACAAGGCTACCGGCGGTTGGATTTCACCAAGGCGCGACAGACGGCTACTTGGCGCCCCGTTTTTCAATCCGGTACAGCGTCCGATCCGTGCGGACGAAGAGTGACCGACCGACGGCCGCCGGACTGGCCATCATCGCGCCGTCGACTTTGTTCGTCGCCAGGATTTCCAGTTTTTTGCCGGGCGCCAGCACGAACATGTCGCCTTCGCGGTTGCCCACATAAATGCGTCCGTCGGCGAACAGCGGCGACGAGCAGAAATTGCCGCCCAACCGCTCGCTCCAGTGAACCTCGCCCGACTTCGCATCCATGCATGTCGCGACGCCCTTGTCGCTGACCAGGTACAGTTCGTCGCCGACGACCAGCGGCGACGGCATTTGCGGAGCCCCCTTTTTGGCCCGCCATGCGATCTCCGGCGTCGTCGCGCCATCCCCCAAACGCACGGCCAGCACTTCCGGCTGCATGAAGCTGGTGCTCATGTAAAGCAAGCCATGAGCCGCCACGGGACGCGGCACCACCGAGAAGCCGAGGACGCCGTAGTTGAGCTTCCAGAGCTCGCGGCCGGTCGCCGGATCGTAGCCGTACAGCCAATCGGCGCCCGTCGAGATCAGTACCTGCCGGCCTTCGATCTCGAGAAGGAGCGGCGTGCCGTACGCCTTCTTCAACTGCGGGTCGGACTTCAACGCGCCGCTGCGCGGAGTGCGCCAAGCGACCTTGCCCGAGTGCTTGTCCATTGCCGCCAGGAACTGCACATCGCTGCCGTCGCAGTGGACAATCAACGAGTCCTTGAACAAGACCGGCGTGCTGCCCGGCCCGTTTTCATGCTTGAGCCGCAGGTCGACGTTCTTCCAGGCAATCGCCTTCGTCGCGGTGTCGACGCAGGCGGTGCCGTTCGTCCCGAAGTGGCAGTACAGCTTGCCGTCTTCGAGCAACGGGGTCGGCGACGCGAATGAATTCAACGCGTGGATCGGATCAGGATTGGTCACCTGGAACAGCTCGATGTCGGCCACCACCTTGCCCGACTCGCGGTCGACACCAATCGCCCGCAGATCGACGCGACGAGCCTTCGTCTGGGCCATCGCCGCTTTGCCAGCGGCCGGCGACTTTTGCTCTTCCGCCGTCAGCGGCGTCTCGACCGCCGTGGTCATCCACAACGTTTTGGCGTCCATCACCGGCGATGACCAGCCGCGTCCGGGAATCGCCGTCTTCCAAACGATGTTCTCCGGATCGCTCCACGTGACCGCCAAATCCGACGCGGCCGGCGCGTGCCCCTGGCCACCCGGCCCACGCCACTGGGGCCAATCCGCCGACTCGGCGGCCACTGCGGGCATCGTCGTCATCCACATGCCCGCCGCGGCGCAGCACGCTGCAAACACCATCGACGCAAACCAAGCCGCGGATGGCGAAACCGCTCGGCAAGGCGAAATGGTTTGGCAAGGCGAAATGGTTTGGCAAGGCGAAAACGATTGGCAAGGCGAAAACGCGCCGCGAGTGAAACGATGCGACATGGGTGGCTCCAGGGGCGGGAAGGGATCGAGGCGGGGATTGGTGGGGAAGGAGCGGGCGACCGGTTGAATGGCCTCCGACGCCCATGCGACATCCGACCGTCGAGCCGATACGGTACCACCTGGCGCGGTCCTGATTCAAGATTCGCTCGTGGCGGGTTTTGTTGCGCTCCGCGATCGGTTCTAATCCGACTCAGACTACGCCGCCCTTCACGCCCGCCCCATGGCACCGCTGCCCTCCCCACCCGCCCCTCATCAGCCCGCTGCCGCTGTCGCCGCGTCGCCATCGTTGCCGCCAACGACATCGGGTTCGGCCGTTTTGTCGGGCGACCATTTGACCACGGGCGACGTCTTGCGGCGTCTGTTCGCGTTGAGCTGGCGGTATCGATGGGGCTGCGCGGGCCTGTTGGCGCTGCAGACGCTGCTGCTCGGAACCTCGCTCGCGGCCTTGCAACTGGGCGGGATCGGTATCGACGCGATCCGCTATCATCTGGGCGAACAGAGCGAGCCTCCGTGTTGGCCGGGAGGTTGGCCGTTGCCCGCAGGGTGGTCGCCTCTGGGGCAAGTCGGCATCGTGGCCTTGGCGATTCTCGTCGTGGCGCTGGCGAGGGCGGGGTTGAACTACGGCTACACCGTGGCGGCCGGCGTGCTGGTGCATCAGCGGATCGTAGTCGACTTGCGAGCGTCGGTTTACGACAAACTTCAGCGGCTTGATTTCCGCTTTTATGACGCGAATGCCAGCGGTTCGATCATCAATCGGATCACGTCCGACGTGCAATCGGTGCGGATGTTCGTGGACGGCGTGTTGGTGCAGTTCGCGATCTTGGTGCTGTCGTTGGCGGGTTACGTGGCGTACATGCTGAGCTTGCATGTTGGCTTGACGGTCGCCTGTTTGGCGACCACGCCGCTCTTGGGATGGCTGACGGTGCGGTTTTCCCGGCGAGTACGACCGATGTACGACGCGAACCGCAAGCTGGTCGATCGTATGGTGTTGTCGCTTGCCGAGAATCTGCAGGGGGCGGCGGTGGTCCGCGGTTTCGGCCGCGAGCCTGACGAAATCGAGCGGTTTCGCCAGCACAACGACGCGGTTCGCGACCAGCAACGCGACATTTTCTGGCGCGTCGCCACCTTTTCGCCGCAGGCTCAACAGTTGACGCAAATCAACCTGATCGTGCTGTTGGTTTACGGCGGTTACTTGGTGTCGACGAACGAGTTGTCGCTTGGCGCCGGGTTGGTGGTGTTCGCCGGCCTGCTGCAACAACTCGCCAGCCAAGTCGCTCATCTGTCGACGATCGCCAACAGTGTGCAGGAGAGTTTGACCGGTTCGCGCCGGGTGTTCGAAGTGCTCGAGGCAAATGTCGCGATTCAATCGCCGCCCCAGTCGCGGATCCTGGAGCGGACCCGCGGCGAGTTGGTGTTTGACGGGGTCGCATTCGCCTATCGACCGGGCACGCCGGTTCTGCACGGGATCGACCTGAAAATCGAGGCCGGGCAAAAGGTGGCGATCGTGGGCGCGACCGGAGCTGGCAAGTCGACGTTGCTAAGCTTGGTGCCGCGATTCCATGACCCATCGGCCGGCCGCGTGTTGCTCGACGGCGTCGACCTGCGTGAACTCGATCTCGACAGTTTGCGGCGTTCCATCGGCATCGTGTTCCAAGAGAGTTTTCTGTTCAGTCACACGATTGCCGCGAACATCGCGTTTGGGCATCCCGAGGCGTCGCGGGCTCGGATCGAGCGAGCGGCGCGGATCGCGGCGGCGGACGAATTCATCGCGCGGCTGCCCGATGGCTATGACACGTTGCTGGGCGAGCATGGCTTGAATCTGTCCGGCGGCCAGCGGCAGCGGTTGGCGATCGCTCGGGCCGTTCTGCTCGACCCGCCCATCCTGTTGCTCGACGATCCGGCGGCGGCGATCGATACGCGGACGGAACGCGAAATCTCGGCCTCGTTGCGGTCGGCGATGGAACGGCGCACGACGTTGATCATCGCGCATCGATTGGCGACGTTGCGGGATGCCGATTGGGTCGTGGTGCTGGAAGAGGGCCGCGTCGTGGCGCAGGGCCGGCATGACGATTTGCTGGCGGCGCCGGGGCACTATCGCGAAGCGGCGCTCGCGCAGATGTTCGCCGGCGAGTCGGCGGCCAGGGGAGGCGTCGATGGATAATCCGTCCCGGCCGTCGCTCGTCCGTGTGCTCCGCGATCCCGATCGGGAGGCCGATCGCCGACCGCTCGACCCGCGTTTGATTCGCCGTTTGTTTGGCTACATGCGACCTTACGCGGCGCGCAGAAACGTGTTGCTGGTGTGCGTCGTGTTGCGGGCGATCCAACTGCCGGCGGTGGCTTGGGCGACTGGTCTGGTGGTGAACGGTCCGATCGCGCGTCGCGAGGGGTTGGTCGCGATCGCGATGGCGTCACTGGTGGTGCTGGTGCTCGGCGCGGCCACGCACGTGACGTTCCACTTTCGTTATCGGCTGGCGTTGGAATTGGGCGAGTTCGTGATCCACGACTTGCGGGACGATTTGTTTCGCCAGTTGCAGCGGCTGCCGCTCGGATTCTTCCATCGCACGAAGATCGGCCGGATCATCAGCCGGATGACCTCGGACTGCGAGGCGATGCGGGTGGGCGTGCAGGATGTGTTGTTCGTGGGGCTGGTCGGTTTGGGGCAAATGGCCGCATCCGCCGCGTTCATGGCTTGGTACGACTGGGCGTTGTTTTCGATCATCGCGGCGATGACTCCCGTGCTCTGGGGACTGAATCAGCACTTCCGGAAACGGCTCAGCCAAGCCTATCGCGATGTGCAGGAGAGCTTCAGCCGCATGACGGCGACGTTGGCCGAGTCGGTGGCGGGGATTCGCGTCACCCAGGGGTACGCGCGGGAACGCGTGAACGCTTCGATGTTCGCGGACTTGGTCGCCGACCACGCGCGGTACAACATGGCGGCGGTGCGGACGGCCGGCGTCTTCACGCCGTTATTGGAGTTCAATAGTCAGGCGTTTCTCGCGGCACTGCTAGTCGTGGGCGGTTATCGAGCGCTTCGGCCGGACATCGCGATGCCGACAGGCGATCTCATCCAGTTTTTCTTTCTGGCCGGCATTTTTTTCAACCCGATCCAGATCCTGGGAGTGCAGTACAACCAAGCGTTGACCGCGATGGCGGGCGCGGAACGCGTCTTTCGGCTGCTGGACACGGCGCCGGATTGGCGTGATGCGGCGGACGCTCGGGATCTTCCGACGCTGGCGGGCCGCGTCGAGTTTCGCGACGTGTCGTTTAGCTACACGCCGGGCACACCGGTGCTCAAGAATATCGACTTCGTGGCGGAACCGGGACGGACGGTCGCTCTGGTGGGCCACACAGGCAGCGGCAAGTCATCGCTCGTCAATCTGTTGGCTCGGTTCTACCTTCCGGATAGCGGCGAATTGCGGTTCGACGGCCATGAGACTCGCGGCATCGTCAACGCGTCGTTGCAGCGGCAACTTGGATTGGTGCCGCAACAAAACTTCCTCTTTACCGGAACGATCCTCGACAACATCCGCTTCAGTCGGCCCGAGGCCTCGGAAGCCGACGTGTGGGCCGCATTGGAACAGCTCGATTGCCGCGATCTCTTCGCCGCGTTGCCCGACGGGTTGCACACCGAGGCGGGAGAGCGGGGCGGCCAGTTGTCGCTCGGTCAACGCCAACTGGTCTGCTTCGCGCGAGCGCTCTTGGCCGATCCGCGAATCCTCATTCTCGATGAAGCCACCAGCGCGATCGATTCGCTGACGGAACTGCGGATTCAGCGCGCGCTGGAACGGCTGGTCAAGGGCCGGACCAGTTTCGTGGTGGCGCATCGCCTGAGCACCATCCGACGCGCCGATCTGGTGTTGGTGCTCGACGACGGCCGGATCGTCGAGCGTGGCAACCACGAGTCGCTACTCGCGGAAGATGGCCATTACGCGGCGTTGTGGCGAGCGAATGAGTTGACCGGTTTTGGCGATAACGCGACACGGTCGACGGCGACCGAAAACGCCCCGGGCGAAGCTCCGATCCTCCGCAAAAGCCTCTGATTCCCGAAGTCTTCACCGATCGGAAAGTCGGCTGGGTACAAAACGCGGCGAGACATTACAATATTGGGCATCGCTGATTCGTCCCGAGATTTCCGTCCATGGCCAGCAGCGCTCGAACCATCGAAGATTCATCGCAGCCGGTGAAGCCCACCGACATGGATGTGACGTTGGCGCAAACCATCGATGTGGTTCGGAACCCGAGCCAAGAGCCTGTCCAAGTCTACTTGGCTGGAGATTCGGGTAACGTCGCGGGCAAAGGCGCGGGCAATCTTGGCTCGATTGGCGACTACGAATTGATCAAGGTGCTGGGACAAGGCGGCATGGGCGTCGTCTACCTGGCTCGCCAGAAGAATCTAAACCGGCTAGTCGCCCTGAAGACAATCCGCTCGTCGGCGGCGATGAGTGACTTGGCATTGTCGCGGTTCCGGCTCGAGGCGCAGTCGGCCGCCAATCTCCGGCATCCCGGCATCGTGGCGGTCTACGACGTCGGCGAGGAAAACGGCTGCCATTATTACTCGATGGAACTCATCGAGGGTCGTGATCTGGCGGACCTTGTTCGCGACCGCACCTTGTCGGCGGACGAGGCGGCTGGGCACTTGTCGGCGTTGGCGGACGCCATGCGTTACGCGCATGACCAAGGAATTCTGCATCGCGATCTGAAACCATCGAATGTGCTGATCGATGCGCGCGGGGTGCTGAAGATCGCCGACTTCGGTTTGGCGAAACGGATGAACGCGAGCGATTCCCAGATCACTCAATCGGACAGCGTATTGGGAACGCCCAGCTACATGCCGCCTGAGCAGGCATCGGCCGAACATGGGACCGTGGGACCGTGGAGCGACGTGTATTCGCTCGGCGCCATCCTGTACGAATTGCTTTCCGGACGGCCGCCCTATCGGGCCAATTCGCCGCTGGAAACGATGCGGTTGCTGTTGAGCACCGATCCGGTGCCGCTACGGCAGTTGGCCCCGAATGTGCCCCGCGACCTGGAGACCATCTGCCATAAATGCCTCGACCGGGTACCATCGCGGCGGTACGCTTCCGCGAAAGAGTTGGCGGAGGAACTTGGCCGCTTCCTGCGGCAGGAACCGATTTTGGCCCGTCCGATCGGCCGGGCGCAACGCCTGTGGCGCTGGTGCCGAAGGCATCCGATCGAGTCGCTGCTGGTTGCCAGTCTGGTGTCCGCATTGACCATCGGGGCCGGAGCCGCCTCGTGGCAATGGCTGCGGGCCGAGGGAAACCTCGCCGAAGCGACCCGCAATCAGCGCCGCGCGCAACGGACACTCGCCCAACTCGGCACCGCCTCCGACCAATTGCTGGTGGTCGTCAAGGATTGGATTGCCCGGCTGCCCGCGAATGATCCCTCCCAACGCGACAAATTGAACACGGCCTTGCGAGCCTACGAACAATTGCTGCAAGACTGGCCGGACGATGCGAACACGCACCTGAAGCTGGCTGAGACGCATCATCGAATCGCCGATGTGTGCCTGCATTTGCGCGATTTCGATCAGGCGATTGAACACTATCAACAGGCGATCGATGTCTATCAACGTGTGCGCGCTCGCGATGCATACGATTCCCGCCAAGAACGCTTGATCGCCGACGAACGTGACTGGCTAGGCGAGGCCTACCGCATGGCCGAAAAGCTGGAACTCGCGGAAGTGGAGTTCAATCGCGCGGTCATGGAGCAGACCGCGGTGCTGGCTCGCGAGCCATCGCCCGAGTTATCGGGGGAACTGGCCCGCAGCTATTACAATCGAGCCTTCATGCGGTTTCAGATGGGACAGGACGCCAGGGCGATGGCGGACGTCAACCGCGGCATCGAATTGCTGGAAGACGCGATCAAGACGATGCCAAACGATTTCGCCCTCCGGCAAGGACTGGCTCGTTGCCGCATCAACCGGGGCATGATTCTCCGCCGTTCCAAGCAACCGCTCGAAGCACTGGCCGATTACCTGGCCGCCGAGCAAATCCTGGCGGCAATCGTCGGTGAGGTTCGCGACAATCGCGAGTTTCGCTTCGAGCATGCCAAGGCGTTGGTCAACCGCGGCAATCTGCTGTTCGAACATCGCAAGGACCCCGCATTCGCCAATCGCGACGCCATGGAGGAATCGTTCGTCGCGTTCACTCAAGCGCGAGAACTGCTCGGTGCGCTGGCTCAGGACTATCGCGGCATGGATGAATACCGCCATCAACTTGCCAATACGCATAATGGGCTCGGCGCGTGGCACCAAGTCCGCGAATCGCCACGGGAGGCCGAGCAGTCCTATGAACAATCGCGACAATTGCTCGAGGCGTTGGTCGAAGAGTCCCCGCGCAGTCCGGACCTGCGGAGCCGCTTGGCGATCGCGTACGCCAACCTCGCCTCGTTAGCCTCCACGGAAGCCTCCACGGACGGGTCCGCCCATGTCGGAGTTTCCCGGAAGGTCGCCTTGCTCGAAAAGGCGGTGGAACACCAAGCTCAAGCGTTGACCCTGGCCCCGAAGTTGGGCGAGTACCCGGACCTGCTGCGTCGCCACCGCGCCACTTTGGCGAGAGTTCAGTTGGCGGCGGGGAACCACTCGGCGTTTCTCTCGCAGTTTCACGCGCTCGTCGAATTGAAAGCCGGATCGGCCAAAGACTGGCGTGGACTGTTGGCTTTGGCAGGACGCGGTCTCCGCGAGTCGCGGACCGCCGCCGGGGCCGGTGCGCCTGCGGGAGGGGCGGCGTCCCCGATGTCCGCAACCGGCCAAGCGGGCGCGGCGGTCGTCGATTGGCCCACGCAGTACCTCGCCGAATTGAGGCGGGCGTTGGAAATGCTGGCAAGTTCCAAGACGGTGGGCTTGGGGGAAATCCAAGCGGATCCAGCCTTGGCCTTTTTACGGGCCGAGCCGTCTTTGGCGGCGTTTCTTGAATCTAATTCCACAAAATCCAGCCACTAAAACGCTCTGAGAGGGCCACTGGGCCCCTACAACCGGAGCTTGGCTGATTTGTCTGCGGATCGCGCATGGTCCCGCCGAATGCGCCGAAGGTAGGGATTTTCCCGGTTTCAAGGACGAGGCCCCTCGTGGGGCGAACCGTAGCCATGCGAAAGGATTGAGCAATGGCATCTAGGGCGGAAGCGAAAGACAAGAATAACGCCGCATTGATGGAGCGGCGCGATGGTATCGAGCAGTTCTCGGGTAGGCGAAAGGTCATGACGGTCGCCGGCATGCTCTTGGCGGGAATCGTCTTGGCCGGGATTTCGCCGCAGGCTACGTACGCGCAGCCAGCGGCACCGCCGGCGGCGGCGCCTTCGGGAGCCACACCCGCGACCGAGCCAGCCACGCCGATCGATCTCGGCGACGACGATAGCGAAGGGCCGATCGTCTCCGATAGCGGCGCGGGTTACATCGATAACGCGATTGTGGGACACGTCTTCCGTTTCCGGTACGACGCGTCGTACAACAACCCGCAACCTGGCCGCGCCGAGTTTTTCTGGCCGGTTGCGGGCGGTTTTGGGCCTGGCCCCGGTCCAGATCCCAGCGTCGATTACCAGGATTTTTCGGCCTATCTCGAGTTGTTAATGCTGCCGCGGTTGTCGGTCTTTATCGAAGCTCCCGCACGCCTGCTCAATCCGGAACTCAGGGACAACACGGCCGGCTTGGGCGATAGCAACATCGGGTTCAAATACGCTCTCTCCCAGGATTCGTGCTCGACGATCACCGCTCAGTTCCGCGTCTATCTGCCGACAGGCGATGGCGACCGGGGCCTTGGCACCGACCACGCCAGT